>JAMCQK010000116.1 GCA_023382135.1 Deinococcus sp. | reverse complement strand
GCGCGACCCCCTTTCTATGGACCCGCTGGATCCGGGCAAGGTTTGGGAACGCTCATGTTGGGTGAGGGGTAGGCGTCGTAGCAGCTGACCCGCTCCGCCAGAAACACCCGCGCGCCCCGGGTGTGCTGGGCTTCCACGATGACCTTGAGTAGGCCCTCCCCGGTGAAGCCGGGTTCGCTGGCAATGGTCCAATTTATGGAAATAAAACTGCCGATAGCACTCGCCAGGCTGGCGGGGAGATCCGCCGTGGTGCCCGTGCATACCCCGCCAGTGACAGTGCCGTCAAAAGCCAGGTTAATCCGCAAGGTTCTGGGCGGGGTAGGCGTCCCGGATACACAGGTGAAGGCATAATCTACAAAGTAGTAGCTCACATCCACGCCACCCACCGTGGCATCTTTGTAGGTAGCGTCGTAACCAGCCTGAGCCGAGGTGATGGTACGTGCCACATCCGCCAGAATGGCCTCCATTACCTTGGTGGCGGCGGCCTTGGTGTCGCTGGCGTAGCGCATTTGGGTGGTCACTCTATAGCTCGAGACCTGGCTCAGCAGCAGGGTGGAAAAGGCAATGGCAATAATCGCCATAGCGATAATGACCTCAACGAAGGTAAAGCCTTTAGAGGTTTGCACAGGTTCCTCCTTATGGACAGGCGCTAAGGACCCGCACACGGCCCTGGGAGCTTACAACCACGTAACGAAACGCGCTGCTGTCGGAATTCCTGACCCGTATAGAACGGGCAGGCGGTTGCATAATTCCCCTCTGGTTGAAGAGTAGTGTTCCGGGAGTGGTGCCCGCTGCGCCAGCTGAGCAGTCCCACAACTCGACCCGTACCTTGCCAAGGTCTCCCTGGCCAATGGGTACATTGGAAACTACCTTGTCGGTTCCCGCATCGTAAGCGTTGTTGGTATTGGTGTCCGCAAACACCTTGACTTCGCCTGCCGATGCTCCGCTGGCGGAAGCAACGTAGAGCCCGGCCACGGTGTTTTGTTTGATGGCCTCGAGGCGGGCCCGGTTTACCTGGGCTCCGATTATCTGGGCGGCCTGGGTCACCGCGATGCGGTCGGACTGGATAAACCTGCTGCCGATGGCCAGCAGTACACCCAAGACGGCCAGTACCACTATCATTTCAATGAGCGTCAGACCCTGTATCGACTTCATAGCCCCCCTTTGAGCCAAGGGTAGCCCAGTACCCATTCAGCCAGTACCCCCAAAAGAGGGCATCAGGTTTTTTTCAACTCAAAAAGCCCAGTTCGCGCGCACTTTCTATAGCTTCCACTCTATTTTTTGCGCCTAATTTGGAATAAAGCCTAAATAAGTGGTCTTTCACGGTTTCGGGGGAGAGCAGCAGAACCTGGGCGATCTCCTTGGTGGAAAGTCCCTGAGATAACAGCTCCAGGACGCTTTTTTCCCGAGGGGTGAGCGTCGGAAGCGCGGGGGCTTTCAGGCGCGGCTCCTGGCCAGCGGCGAGTCTTTTGAGCCGGAAGGCCAGCTCGTCCGGGGGCATCTCCTTAGACCAGAAGGCATCGGCCCCCGCTTGAACCGCTTGTTGTACCAGGGCGGGCTCGCTAAAAGTAGTGAGCATGGCCACCAGGCCCTTGAAGCCTTTTTGGCGCAGGGCCCGAGCGGCGGAAATCCCGTCCAGCAGGGGCATCTTTATGTCCAGCAGGACCGCCTGCGGCGAATGCTCCAGGCATAGAACCACCGCCTGCTCGCCGTCGCCGGCTTCGGCCAATACGCTAAAGCCTTCACGCTCCAGGGCGGCTTTCAGGCCCACGCGGAAAAGCGGGTGGTCGTCGGCAATAATCAGTCGCACGCCAACTCAGTTTAGCTTGAGCCTCAGGCAGGCCCCGCCCAGTTCACCCTGGCGGCTTTCCAGCCTGCCCCCATGAATCTCGGCCACCCGCCGGACAATGTAAAGCCCCAGCCCGGCGCTCCCCGCCCGTACACCGCGCAAACGGGTGCTGCGGAAAGGCTGCCACAGGTTTTCCAGCGCGTCTGGCAGGCCGGGGCCGTCGTCTTCCACTTCCACAAGGCCCTCGCCCGCGCGCAAAACAATTCTTGATCTGGCGTGCCGCAGCGCGTTTTCAGTCAGGTTGGCCAATGCTCTTTCCAGGAACTGCCGGTCGGCGCGGGCCTGGCCGGCCCCGGAGGCCTCGAGGGCTACCCCCCGCCTTTTGGCTTCCCTTTCGAACCTGAGCTTCAGATCTTCCAAAACCGCCCGCAGGTTGAGCGTTTCTGGCTGGGGCCTCTGTGCGTCCAGCTTGCTGGTGGTCAGCAAATTCTCCACCAAACCGTAGCTGCGCGAAATTTCGGTGCCCAGTTCCTTTAAAAGTTCTTTACGCCGGTCGGCGCCAATCTGGTCTGCTTCTTCCAGGTACTCGCTGGCCCTGAGCGAGGCCAGCAGCGGAGTCTTGAGATCGTGCGCCAGTGTGGAAAACACTGCCTGCCGCGTTTCGGAAAGCTCCCGCACGTGGTCCAGCAGGGCGTCGAAGCTTGCCCGCAGCGCCTTGATCTCGCTGGGAGGGGCCTCTTTTGGCCTGGGTAGCGAGAGCTCCGAGAGGGCGCGCTCGCTGCCCACCAGATACCCGAGCGTGCGCGTGAGCTCGTCCAGCGGGCGCAGGAGCGCATGGGCCAGCGCGTAACCTGCCACGGCGGAAAGCCCCGCCAGCAGCAGAACCCATAGAAGGATGAGGCCCAAGGCGCCAAACTGTCCGCGCGAGGAAAACCAGAAGCCCACCGCCACCGCCAAGTTTGGCAGGAAGGTCATAAGGCCGATCACCAACGCGAGCTGGCCACGGAGCGTCATTTAGCGCGTCACCTCCAACCTCGGGGAGTATCTAGACTGGGGCATGGGGCGCTCACTCACGGCCGGCGGAGAGCACGGCTAAGAATGCCTCCTGCGGAACCTCCACCTTGCCAATGGACTTGAGCCGTTTCTTGCCTTCCTTCTGCTTCTCCAAAAGCTTTTTCTTGCGGCTAATATCGCCACCGTAGCACTTGGCTAGCACGTCCTTACGCAGCGCTTTTACTGTTGAGCGCGCGATAATCTTTCCGCCGATGGCCGCCTGGATGGGAACCGCAAACTGCTGGCGCGGGATCACCTCGCCGAGCTTGTCCACTATCCCCCGGGCAACGGAGTAAGCCTTCTCACGGTGGGCGATGAACGCCAGTGCGTCCACCGGCTCCTCGTTTACCAACAAGACCACTTTTACGAGATCACCCTGTTCATATCCCGACTGCTCGTAGTCCATGGAGGCATAGCCGCGCGAGAGCGACTTGAGCCGGTCGTGGAAGTCGTAGAGGATCTCGCCGAAGGGCACCTGGTATATCAGTTCAACCCGCTTGCCCATGTAGCTCATATTCACCAGGCGGCCCCGTTTTTCCTGCACCAGCTGCATGGTGGCCCCCACGTAGTCTTCGGGCGTGTAGACGGTAAGCTTCACATAAGGTTCTTCCAGCAATTCAATTTTTGTGGGGTCCGGAAAGGCGGAGGGGTTGTGGATTTCTTCCAGTTCGCCGGTGGTGAGCAACACCCGGTAGATCACGCTCGGCGCGGTGGCAATCAAGTCCAGATCAAATTCGCGCTCAAGCCTTTCTTGCACAATCTCGGCGTGCAGCAGCCCCAGAAAACCGCAGCGGAAACCGAAGCCCAGCGCCTCCGAGGTCTCTGGTTCAAAAGAAAGCGCGGCGTCATTTAGCTTGAGCTTGTCCAGCGCGTCGCGCAGGCGGTTGTAATCCTGCGTGTCCACCGGATAAATGCCCGCGAACACCACCGGCTTGGCGGGACGGAAGCCCGGGTAAGGGGCGTCGGTGGCGTGGTTTGCGAGGGTGATGGTATCGCCCACCTGGGCCTCGTCAATCTGGCGGATGGAGGCGGTGAGCCAGCCCACCTCGCCGGGGGAGAGCGAAGGCGCGGCTTCCAGCAGTCCGGGGCGGAACACGCCGGTCTTGTCCACCGTGAACTCCTTGGAAGTGGACCAGATGCGGATGCGGTCTCCCGGTTTGACCGCTCCCTCAAAAACCCGCACGTAGGGAATTACACCCTGGTAGGCGTCGAAGATCGAGTCGAAAATAAGCGCCTTGAGCGGGTTATCCGGTCTTCCTTTGGGCGCTGGCATGCGCGAGACAATGGCCTCGAGCACCTGCTCCACACCCTCCCCGGTCTTGCCGGAGGCGAAGACCACCTCATGCGCCGGAATACCCAGAATTTCCTCGACCTCGAGGGCGACCTCTTCCGGTCTTGCCCCTGGCAGGTCAATTTTGTTCACTACCGGAATGATGGTGTGCTCGTGCTCCAGCGCCAAGTGAAAATTGGCGATGGTCTGGGCCTCTACTCCTTGGCTGGCGTCCACCACCAGCAGCACCCCCTCCACCGCGGCCAGCGCGCGCGAGACCTCGTAGCCAAAGTCCACGTGACCGGGGGTGTCTATCAGATTAAAGATATACGTGTGTTCGTCCTTTGCCTGATAGTAAAGCCTGACCGCGCTGGCCTTGATGGTGATACCCCGTTCGCGCTCCAGCTCCAGAGAGTCCAGAAACTGCTCGCGCATCTCGCGGACGCTTACAGCTTTGGTCATCTGCAAAATGCGGTCCGCCAGCGTGGATTTTCCGTGGTCCACATGGGCGATGATTGAGAAGTTGCGAATGCGCTCCTGCACCGGCACATTCTAGCCTGCCTTGCCAGCCGCCACCGTGACCTTGGCGCGGGCTACGGCATTATGATGTCTTGGTGGAGCAGCACGAGCGGTCCTGGACCTACCAACTCAAGTACGCGGGCCAGCCCGCCGGGGTGGAGCGCCTGACCCTTAAGCCCTCCGGCAGGGGTGCCCGAATTCTGCTCGAAGCTCAAGTGGACTTTGGCTACGAG
>JAMCQK010000152.1 GCA_023382135.1 Deinococcus sp. | reverse complement strand
CTTCCAGGAAGCCCCGGAGACCCCGCAGTTGGTGCTGAACTGCGTGAGCGAGAGGGAGCCCAAGCCTTATCGTAGGAAGGCACAGGCGACACTGGTGGTCTCGCTGTTGGAGTTGGCCCGCCTGCCCAAAGACCCCATCACCTCGCTTTACCCTTACCTGGTGCGGGCGCTTTCCAACATGTTGCTAGCCTATGTGCCGGGAGAAGGGGCCGCCTTCCTGACACTGGAGTTGGGACGCTACGCCGAGCCGGAGGGACCCGGCTTCGCCGAGCGGCTGGCAGAGCGGATCTTGCCTATTGCTTCCTCGCAATTGGTGGTGGAAAACCGCTTCGAGAAAGACCTCGAGGCCTCCCTCTGGGCGGGCGATGAATACACCCGCGCCCTGGGAGCAGCCGGAAAAAAACTGGCCGAGTGGGACCTGTTACCAGCGCCCTTCCCGATTGAGGAAATCCTTCCGCCGGAAGACTTCCGCCACGTCAAAAGGCTCTACGGCATCGGAGGGCTTTCCTACGGAAACCTTTCGGTTCGCAAAGACGCCACCCGCTTTTGGATGTCCGCCTCCGGGGTAGACAAAGCCAACCTGAGCACGGTGGGCCGCGATATTCTGATGGTCAAGGACTACGACGCCAGCGCACAGGCGATGGTGCTATCGGTGCCGGAGAACATCGAGCCCAAACGGGTCTCGGTGGACGCCATTGAGCACTGGATGATCTACCGCGAGCACCCTAGTGTGGGCGCCATCATCCACGTACACGCCTGGATGGAGGGAGCACCCTCCACGCAGTTCAACTATCCTTGCGGCACCTACCAGCTTGCGGAGGCGGTGGCCCAGAAAGTGCGCGATTCCACCGACCCTTCGCGCGCGGTGGTGGGCCTTAGAAACCACGGCCTCACGCTTACCGGCAGCAGCTTAGAAGATATCCTTTCGCGCATCGAAGGAAGGCTCCTCAAGCAAGTGCCCATGACGTAGCCAGGAGCAAAGCTGGTAGCCTAGTGCTGGGTACCGGGCGGGTAGATTAGTTAAGTTCGTCCCGGCCGCCGGTATCCGGGCAGTTTATGCTTGAGACCCCAGTCCTCCCATCCAAAAGCATGGCCCTGCAAAGCACCGAAGGCCACACGCTCATGCGGGCGCTTGTGTACACGCCCTCCATTCCCAAGTACCTGGCGGCGCGCCTTTTAGGAAAGCGTTACCCGGCGCGGGCTCTGCCGCTCAGGCTGGCCGTGATGCCGGAGCCTGTCCCCCCACCCGGCTTCGAACGCCTCAAGGTGCGTCTTTGCGGCATCTGCGGCTCGGACCTTGCGCTTTTATACGGCAAGAACTCGCCGGTGCTCTCGCCCTTCTTTTCTTTTCCCGCGGTGCTGGGGCACGAAGTGTTAGCGGAGCTTGGCGGCGTACGGGTGGTGGTGAACCCTTTGCTGACCTGCCGCGACCGCGGCCTGCCGGAGTGCAAAGCCTGCGCCGGTGGCAACGAACCGCTGTGCCAAAACGTGGCCGAAGGAAACCTATCCGCAGGAATCATTGGATTCTGTCACGACCTTCCGGGCGGCTGGTCGCAGCGCATGGTGGCGCACAAAGACCGCTTGGTTCAGGTTCAAAACGGCGTGCCCGACGAACGCGCGGTGCTGGCGGAGCCACTGGCTGTTGTGGTGAGGGGGCTCCGTCAGGGTTTTCTTGGAGGCTGGCCCGAAAAGATGTTGGTAATCGGCGCTGGAACCATTGGCCTGCTTTCAGTCAAGGCGCTCAGGCTCTTGGGCTTTAGCGGTGAGCTTCATGTGGTGGCGCGCAGAGCGCGCCAGGCCGAGCTGGCGAAGGGCTTGGGCGCAAGCCAGGTGCATGGCTCCGCCAAAGCGGCGCAGCAGGTAGTCGCCAAGCGCTACCGTGGAATGCTCGGAACCAGCGGCTGGCGGGGAGGGTTTGGCGGGGTGGTGGAGGCCGCCGGGAGTCCAGCGGCGCTACAAGATGCCAGTTGGGCGGTGGAGGAAGGCGGGAGGCTGTTGCTTTTGGGTGCTCCAGGGGCCAGTCTTCACGACCTTTCGCCCTACTGGTTCCGCGAGATACACCTGACGGGAAGCTACACCTACTCGCGGGAAGATTTTGCCGAGGCGGTGCGGCTGTTGCCGGAAGCGGTGGGCCTCGAGGCCCTGGTCTCCGCCAGCTATCCGCTTGCCGCCTGGCCCGAAGCCATCCGCGCCGCCGCAACCCGTAAAGGTGTGAAGGTGGCCTTCAAGCCGTAAACTCATCAAGGGGCTTTGAGTGGACCAGGAAAACGAAGTGGCAACCCTGGGTGGAGGCTGCTTCTGGTGTCTGGAAGCTGTCTACCAGGAACTGAGGGGCGTTGAGCAGGTAGTGCCCGGATACTCCGGTGGCCAGGTGGCCAACCCCACTTACCAGCAAGTCTGCGCCAAGAATACCGGACACGCCGAAGTGGTAGAGCTTACCTTTGACTCGCAAATAATCTCGTTCCGCGAAGTGCTCGAGGTCTTCTTTGCTATCCACGACCCCACCACGCTGAACCGCCAAGGCAACGACATCGGCCCGCAGTACCGCTCGGCTATCTTTTACCGGACACCCGAGCAAAAGACTACCGCGGAACAGGTCATACGCGATCTCGCGGAACAAAAGCTCTGGCCGGATCCCATCGTCACCGAGCTGGCGCCTTTTTCCACTTTCTATCCCGCCGAGGAGTACCACCGGCGCTACTTTGAACGCAACCGCTTGCAGCCCTACTGCGCCGTCGTGATAGCGCCCAAGGTGGCCAAGTTCAGAAAGATGTACCTCGAAAAGTTGAAGAAATAGCGCCAGCTCCTTTCGCACGTCCTTATTGCGGGTTCCTGGCAACCAACCAAGCCTGGTGTTCAATGGCCGCACGCGCCGAGACAGCAAGATACCTCGCCGGCAGATTGATACCAATGGACATACCCCAACAAACCAACGAGCGGGACAAAACTGTAGGCTATCTATCATCCACAGCTTGGACCCTAAAGGCTGGCGGATTGTTTCCCGCTTCAGAACAACTGGACAACCCCGCTGGTACAATTCAGCCCATGGGCTTGGTCCGGATTGGCGAACGCTTCTCCGGGGAGATTCGCTTTACCCAAGCGGAGATAGCTCGGTTCGCCCGGAGCGTCGGGGATCACAACCCATTGCACCACGACCAAGCCTTTGCAAAGGAAACCCGGTTCGGCGGAATTATTGCCAGCGGGCCACAGCCCGCCTCGTGGTTCATGGCCTTGGTTGCTACCCACTTCTCGCGCACTACGTCCATGCTCGGCCTCGAGTTCAGTCTGAAGTTTCTTGGTCCCACCCGCCCCGATGAACTCTTGAGCGCAACTTGGGAAGTCACTGAGGTGGCGTTCAAGGAAAAATTGAACGGCGAGATTGTGAAGCTGGAAGGCAGTGCGATCAATCCAAAAGGCGATCTGGTCCTTTCAGGTACTGGTACGGTGCTGGTAACCGAGAAGCTATGAAGCCTCGCGCAGTCGCCGCGCTCATTCAAAACAAGAGGATTTTGATTGGTGCGTCACCAGGAGAAGACCCGGGCTTACTGGACGCTTCCCGGTGGCGGGGTGGAAGAAGGTGAAACGCCGGAACAGGCCGCATTACGTGAGTTATGGGAGGAGACGGGCCTGGAGGCCCGCATTGTGCGCAAGCTTTACGCCGAAGGGTGGGATACTTGTTTTCTTGTAGAGCTTGTGCACCGCCAAAATGCCCGATTAGGCTTCGACCCGGAGCTTCCGCTCGAGGGCTTCTTGTTGGTGGAGGTAGCGTGGTTTCCCTTGGAGAGCATGACGTACGATAAGCAAATAAAGCTGGTGCTGGAGCATCTGGGACAAGATACGTAAACTGGGTTTATGCTCAGCTACTTATTACTGCTCTTTATCCCGGCTGCGGTCCTGTTGGACCTAGCTCACGCCCCGCCAGTCTGGATCTTCCTCGCCTCCGCGCTCGCACTCCTGCCTCTGGCCAGTTGGATGGGCCGCGCCACCGAGGAGTTGGCCGCCAGGGCTGGCAGCACCGTTGGCGGGCTTCTCAACGCCACCTTTGGCAACGCGGCAGAGCTGATTATCGCTGTTGTGGCTTTGCTGGCGGGAAAGACCGAGGTCGTCAAGGCTTCCATCACCGGCTCGATTCTTTCCAACCTGCTCTTGGTACTCGGTGCGGCTATCTTTCTTGGAGGACTGAGGCGTGAACGGCAGTTTTTCAACGCCCAGGCCGCGGGCCTTTCGGTTTCTTTGCTGACACTCTCGCTGATAGCCCTCCTGCTGCCCGCGCTTTTTGACATGGCCGAACGCGGCTACTTCAGGGTGGACCCCACCCTGCCCGACCAGCAGTTCAGCCTGGCGGCGGCTTTGGTGTTGATTGTGGTGTACCTGGCCAACATCTACTTTTCTCTGCGCACTCACAAAGACCTGATCGGCGGCACCAGCGAGGCTGAACACCACCCGGCCAACTGGAGCCTGGGCTTCTCGCTGGGCATGCTGGCCGCTGCTACTGCGGGCGTGGCGGTAATGGCGGAATTTCTGGTGGGCAGCCTGGAAGGGGCCACCGCCACCCTGGGCCTTTCCGAATTTTTTGTCGGCATCATCCTTATTCCGTTGGTGGGCAACGCCGCCGAGCACTTTGCCGCGGTGACATTTGCCATTAAAAACAAAATGGACCTTGCGGTGCAGATTGCGGTTGGCTCTTCTCTTCAAATTGCCCTGCTGGTGGCCCCGCTACTGGTAGTTGTGGGATATCTCAGCGGCCACAGAATGGACCTGGTCTTCAAGAACCCCTTGGAACTGGCGGCGCTGGCGGCGTCGGTACTGGCCACCAACGCGGTGGTAAAAGATGGCGAGACTCACTGGCTCGAGGGCTTCTTGTTGCTCGGGGTGTATCTGCTCCTTGCA
>JAMCQK010000154.1 GCA_023382135.1 Deinococcus sp. | reverse complement strand
GGCGTCCACATAGCCCAGACCGTACTTCTTGGTCTCGTCGGTGACCATGAGTTTCTTTATCTGCTCGAGGCCCTTGAGCTCGAAGGGAATATCCAGGTTGGGGTTGTACTTGGCCAGAATCTTGCCGGCTTCTTCTGGGTTGTCGAAGGAGAACTTGTAGCCCTTATAGCGCGCCTCCACGAATTTCTTGACTTCATCCGGGTACTTCTTGAGCACGTCTTCGGTGGTAAACAGCACGTTCTCGGGCCAGTCCACGCCAAAGTCTTTATACGAGTAGAGGTAGTACTTGTCCTTGGCGGATTTTTGGGCCACCATCACCTCGTTGTAAATCATGGCGGAGGCGTACTGGTACTGCTTGGCCAGCCAGCCCCCCAGCGTTGCCGGATCGCCCTGTTGGTTGACGATCTGAATTTTTTGCTCCCAGCCTTTGCCGATAGCGGCCTTAATCGGCTTGTCATAGCCGATCCAGGTAGCAAAGCTGCCGGAGACATCACTTATCTTGTTGATGGGTTTCCAAGAAAGGATCTGCATGGCCGAGCCTTGGAAGTCGGCGGAGAGAATCACCAGCGGAAGCTTCTGTTTGTTCCTGGCCTCGAGCAGGTTGTAGGGGTAGTCGATGCCGAAAACTAGGCCGCCGTTCTTGGCTTCGGCCATCACGCGGTCGATAGGCGAAAGGCCCGGGCCTCCTGCCACCACTTTCACGTCCAGGCCGGCGGCTTTATAAAAGCCTTTGTCCACCGCCACCGGGTCGCCAATCGACTCCGCGTGGATGAACCACGACTCGATCACCGTGGCCTTTTTCAAGCTGCCCTGCGCCAGGGCGGCGCCAACCAAGACTGTTGTGGTGAGGCTGAGAGCCAGTACTGCGAGTAGACCGATTTTTTTCTTCATACCTTCCCCCTTTTTCAAGCTTGACGCGTCATTTCCAGATGCCAACCAACGAAACGGCGTTCAAGCACTGCAAGAACGCCCAGTAGCAGCCAGCCCACAAAAGTACAGAAGACCGCCGCCAAAAACACCCGCGCGGTATTCCCCACGTAGCGGGAATCCAGAATCATAAAGCCCAGGCCCTGAAACGCGCCGAAAAGTTCGCCCACAATAGCGCCGTTAACAGCCGCCATTGCCGCCCCCTTCAGGCTGGTAAAAATGATAGGCAGCGCGGAAGGCAGCTTCAGAAAACGGAGTCTCTGGATGAAGGTCGAGTTGTAGGAGGTCAGCACCTCTTCTTTCAGAACATCGGTGGAGGCCATGGCTTTGTGCGCATGGTAGACCAGGGCGAAGAAGGCGTAGAGCGCGGCGATGGCCACCTTTGAGCCGATGCCGTTTACGCCGAGCCAGACCACCACCAGGCTTGCCAGAGCCACAAAGGGGATCGAGTTCAGCGTAATTACCGCGCGGAAAATAAAATCCTCCACCAGCTTGGGCAGCACCAGCAAGAGCATGGCGGCCAGCAGCGCAATCAACGACCCCAGCACAAACCCAGCCAGTATCTCTTGGGTGGTGACCCAGCCATTGGTGAGCACCAGCGTCGGTGACTTTGCGAATTCCCCAAGGATCCTGGAGGGCGCCGGAAGCAAGAACGGCGCATTGTACCAACGGGCCCAGACTTCCCAAGCGCCGACCGAGACGGTGGCGAACAAAAGCCAGCGCGCGGTCTCGCTTCCCAAAAACGTCCGCAGAGGGCCTGGTTTTTGCGCGGGGCTCGCACTGTTTTGGGCCATATTCAATTCCTCACTCAACGCAAAAACTTTACCGTTTCGCCCAGGACCAAGGATTTTTCCGGCTTGGTTTCGGCCACAATTCTACCGCGCTTGATCACGTAGCGGCGGGGGGGAATGGTTCTCAAAGCGTCGTCCTCCGTGGGTACCGGCCAGACGATCAGGTCGGCGGGGTTGCCGGTCTCGAGGCCGTGCGGGTTCCCCCAAATAGCGGCGGGCCTGCTTGTCAGCATGGGGAACAGGTGCTGCCGGTCTTGTCTGCCGGACATCATCCCGTAGTGCAAAAGAATGAAGGCGGTGTGCAATGGATCCCCCGCGTCCATCACCGAGTCGTGGCCCGCGGCCACATTGACACCGGCGGCCAGCAGCTCCTTGACCCGTGTCAGGCCGCGCCGGATGGGATAGTGGTCGAAACGGCCCTGCAAGACGCTGTTATCCGGCGGGTTACTGATCACGTGCATGCCGGATTTCTTGACCAGGCTGATGATTTTATCCGCGTAGGCATTGTTGTAAGAGTGCATGGCGGTGGTGTGGCTGGCCGCCACCCGGCCGCCGAGTTTCAGCCGGATCGTTTCCGCTGCCATGGTCTCGAGAAATCTCGACTGGTCATCGTCGGTTTCGTCGCAGTGAATATCGGCCAGCAGCCCTGTTCTATGCGCCAGATCGAGCGCGAACTTGACATCCTGCACGCCGTACTCGCGCGTATGCTCGTAGTGCGGAATGCCCCCGACGACATCGGCGCCCATTTCCAGCGCCCGCTGGAGCAACTCTTCCCCGCCGTCAAACGAAAAGATGCCGAGCTGGGGAAAGGCCACCAGCTGGAGGTCTATCAGGCCAGCCGCTTCCTTCTTGATTTCAACCAGCGTCTTCATTGCCACCAGGCTGGGATCGCAGATATCCACGTGCGAGCGGATGTGCGTGACGCCGTGCGCCACAAACCAGCGCAAGGCTTTCAGTACCCTTGCGCGGATATCCTCCGGGGTGAGACGCTTGACCCGCTCCGCCCAGATGGAAATTCCCTCCCACAAAGAACCGCTCTGGTTCGGCCTTGGGTCGCCCTCGGTAAGAATCGCGTCCAGGTGAATGTGGATCTCGTAAAAGCTGGGGCTTACCAGGTTACCCTCGGCGGAAATTTCCTTTTCGCCCTTGAGTCCGGGCTGAATGGATGCGATCTCGCCGCCCTCGAGGCCGATATCGGTCAGACCTTCGCGCCCGGTGATTCTAGCGTCTTTAATAACCAGTTCCATAGTTACTGGCCGGCCCTCCCGCTGGCTCCCGGTTCAAAAGCTATCACTCCACCACCTCGAAGCCATGCCCCTTGCGCAACGACTCCCTCACCGCGGTGGCAACCTCAAAAAAGCGCGGCGTCTCACGGGTCTCAAAGTTTCTCGGCTGAGGCAGGTCCGCAGGAATAATAGTCTCGATCTTCCCGGGGCGCGGCGTCATAACCACTACGCGGGTCGAGAGAAAAACCGCTTCGGGAATGGAGTGGGTTACAAAAATAACGGTCTTGCCCGTCTCGCGCCACAAGCGCAAAAGCTCCAGGTTCAGGTTCTCGCGCGTGATCTCGTCCAAGGCGCCAAAAGGCTCGTCCATGAAAAGCAGTTGCGGGTCGAACGAAAGCGCCCGCGCAATCGAAACACGTTGCTGCATTCCCCCGGAAAGCTGCCAGGGGTAGTGCTTGGCGAATTTTTCCAGGCCGACCAACGCAAGCATTTTTTCCGCTCGTTGTTTGCGTTCCGCGGCCGGAAAGTTCATGACCTCGAGGGGGAGCATCACATTCGCCAGCACCGTGCGCCACTCATACAAAACGGGAGCCTGAAAGACATAGCCATAAGCGCGCGATTTTCGCGCTTCTTCGGGCGTTTTTCCGCCGATGCGGATCGAGCCAGAAGTGGGTTGGATTAAATCGGCTAGAAGACGAAGCAGTGTGGTTTTTCCGCAGCCGGAGGGGCCGATAAGCGAAATAAACTCGCCCGCTGCCACCTCGAGGCTGGCGTTCTGCAACGCAATGGTCTGGGCGCCTCCGGTGTTGAACACCATCGAGACATCGCGCACCGAAACCAGCGGCTGGGAACTTCTCTCTGGGTTAGGGTGAGTGGCGCTGGCATTCGACATCTAGATTTTGCTCCGGCGCAAGAATTGTCCGCTGCCTTTTTTGGCGACAAGCTTGCCGTTATCCACCACGGTCTCGCCGCGCACCATGACGGTGACCGGCACACCTTGCACTTTCATTCCTTCATACAAGTTGTAGTCAATTGCGCTGTGGCTCTTGGCCACGCTGATGGTGTGCTTTCTGTTCATGTCCCACAGGGCAATATCGGCGTCATAACCCACCGCAATCGAGCCTTTCACGCCGTCCAGGCCAAATAGTTTTGCCGGGTTGGTGGCGGTAAGCGCAACAAAGCGCTGGAGGTCAAAGCGCCCGCCCCGGACACCCGCTTGGTGCAAAACCATCATCCGGTCTTCGATTCCGGGGCAGCCGTTGGGAATCGCGGCGAAATTCTTGAGGCCCAAGGTTTTTTGTTTTTTGAAGTTGAACGGGCAGTGGTCAGTGGAGACCACCGAAAGGTCGTCGTCGCGCACGCCCTGCCATAAGGCCTCTTGGTCTTTTTCGGTGCGGAAAGGCGGCGAGCAGACCCACTTGGCGCCCTCGAAGGCCTCGAGGCCCTTTGTCTTCCCCTTCCTGGCCAGGTCGTCCTTAGTAAAGAAGAAGTACTGCGTGCAGGTCTCGGCGTAAATGCGCGACCCCCTAGAGCGCGCCTCCCGCACGCGCACCAAGGCATCGTTGCAGGTGAGATGGACCACGTACAGGGGCGCGCCCAGCACCTCGGCCATGGCTATCGCGCGCCCGGTGGCCTCGCCTTCCAGTTGCGGCGGGCGCGTAAGCGCGTGAAACTTCGGCGCAAGGTTCCCCTTAGCCACCGCTTCTTTCACCAGGATGTCAATCGCGTCTCCGTTTTCCGCATGCACCATGGTGAGCACGCCGGCATCGCGGGCCTGCTGCAAGCACTTGAACATGGTGGTGTCGTCTATCTGCAAGGCGCCCTTGTATGCCAGGAATACTTTGATGGAGCTCACGCCCTGACCCGGCAGCGTGGAGATTTCTTTGAGCACCTTGTCGTTCAGGTCGGTAATCGCAACGTGGAAGCCGTAGTCAATAACGGCCTTCCCGTCTGCTTTCCCGTGCCAAATCTTCAGGCTGTCCTTCAGGCT
>JAMCQK010000226.1 GCA_023382135.1 Deinococcus sp. | reverse complement strand
TTCCAGCTGGCGCTGCCCGTAAAGCCCCATCAGCCGGTAGCGGGCGTTACCGCGCGCCTCCAGCCTGGCCATAATTTCCTGTCCCAGGTAGCAGCCCTTGCGGTAGTTCACCCGGTCCCCGAGGCCTACTTCCTGCGGCAGTTCGCCCAAGGCGTCTTCCGCCGCCAGTCCGTGCTCCACCCGCCACACCGTGTAGGCCTCGCGCCCTACCGGGGTAGCGCCCGCCTGGTGCAGCTTGGCAAGCGCTTCTTCCGCCTGCTCCAGCGGGGCAAGCACCCAAAGCCCCAGGTGGTCGCGCGCCACCACCAGGCCACCGGTTTCAACCACCGACCAGTAGGTGGGAAGCTTCCCCAGCGCCTCGCCCAGCTTGAGCGCCTGGGGGCCCAGCAGGCGGATCTGGCGGTACTGTTCCGAAAGATCCAGAAGTTCGACTTGGTCAAAAACAATGTACGAGGCGAACCGCTTAAACAGCGGCCTCGAGGCCCCCAGCCCCACGGCGACCCAGAGTTTCTCGCGCCGCTCCAGCACGGTGCCCAGGTACTCCACCTGCCCGCGGCTGTTCAGAAAAAGCGTGTCGCCCATGGAATCCATCGCCAGCCCGCGAACGTCCAGCGTGCACTGGTTGTGCAGGAACTCTCTGGCGTCAAGACCTTTGAGTTCAATGAGGCCAAGGTCGGGGAATTCGATTACTGCGCCCTCATAGGTTAGCGCCTGCCATTCTTCTTCTAGCGAGGTATAGCGCCACGGCACCAAAACGCCGTACAGGCTTTGCCATATTGCCCCATGAGCAGCGTGGAAGCCTCCTACCTCGGTCATGTCTTTAGTTTAGGGCGTTTGAGTTGGGAGAGAGCGTGAGCCAGGTGCCGCAAGCCTGCTTCCCCAGACCGCGAGCAAGAACCGTCCAGACGGGCCTGTCAAGAAAAAAGAAGCCGGGCAAAGACGGCTTCTAAGTATCTCCATGGCAAGTTTGACCCTTCGGTCAAACTTGCCATGGCCAGAGGGAGTAAGGGACACAGCGCGGCTGTTCAAGCCTTTCGGCAAACTTAGACTGGAGATACTTAATTGCCGAATCGGAAAAAGGAACCTCTTTGTGTTTTGGTAGCCCGCTTCAGGCTTTGATGCTCACGGGAGGGCTTTCCAGTTCCGCTTCCCTGCCCGCCCCATGCTGGATGCCGAAGATAAAGGCCAGCTTGAGCAGGCTCAGCACCTGCTCGGTTCTGCCGAACTGGACCAGTTCGGCCACGTACTGGTCGAGACCCGGAGGAAGCGGCATCTTCTTGAGGGCCTCGAGGTTTCCCTCGAGCATCTGGTCCAGATATTCGCGTATGTCCATAGCTACATATTGTTTTATCACTTTTCCAGCCCAATAGTGTGCCGGCTGGCACTCAGCCAGTCTAACTTTGAGGGGCCCCAACCTTGATCCAGGCCAGCACCGCTTCGGCTGCCGCCAGGTTGGTTGCCAGGGGCACGTTGTGGACATCGCAGATGCGCATCAGCGCGGAAACATCCGGCTCATGCGGCTGGGCCTGCAGCGGGTCGCGCAAGAAGATGACCGCCAGCACCTTGTCCTCGGCGATGCGCGCTCCAATCTGTTGGTCGCCGCCCATGGGTCCGCTTTGCAGGACTTCGACCTCGAGGCCGGCCTTCTCGCGCAACATTCTGCCGGTGGTCCCCGTTGCGATCAGAGGAAACCGCGCCAAGGTGTCCTTGTGGTCCTTGGCAAAAGAAACCATGTCGGTCTTCTTGCCGTCGTGGGCGATGAGCGCCAGAAGCTTCATGTCCCTAGCTTAGCGCCCAAACACCCCTGGGCCCTCTGGCGATAAAAACCAGCGTTCCGCCATCAGGGCTTCTATAATTGGAAACTGAACTGCCCGCAGCAGCAAAAGTGTTCGGGAAAATTACCCACAGGAGACCCTGGCATGAATCAAGACTTTCTGAAAGAACTGCTGCTGGCCACCGGCCCCGCCGGCTTCGAGGCCGAGGCGGTGCGGGTATGGGCAAACCAGGCAAGAACGTTCGCCCAGGTACAGACCGATAAGAACGGCAACGCCTACGCCACCATCAACCGGGGTGGCTCGCCCCGCATTATGCTCGCGGGCCATGCGGACGAGATCGGCATTATCGTGAGCTACCTTGACGAAAACGGCTTTGTCTACTTCAAGCCCCTGGGGGGCTGGGACCCGCAGGTGCTGGTGGGCCAGCGTATTTCTTTTGTGGGGCCCAAAGGAAAAATTACCGGCGTGGTGGGGCGCAAGGCCACGCATTTGTTGACCGAGGAAGACAAGCGCAGAGCGGTAACGGTGGATGAGCTTTGGGTGGATATCGGCGCTAAAGATGGCAAGGAGGCCAGGGACTACCTGGAGGTGGGTTCGGTGGGCGTGATTGACCAGCCGCCGGTACAGCTCCTGGGAAGGCGCTGGGTGTCCAAGGCGATTGACAACCGCATTGGCGCGTTTGTAGTGCTCGAGGCCCTGCGCCTGGCAAAAGAATCGGGCGTGAGGGCGGAGGTCACGGCGGTGGCTACCGTGCAAGAGGAGATTGGCCACCATGGGGCGCGTACCTCTTCTTTCAAGCTCAAGCCGGATACCGCGCTGGTGGTGGACGTCCACCACTGCAGCCGGGTTCCAGGCACCGAAAAGAAACGGGTGGGCGAGGGCGAGCTGGGCAAAGGCCCGGTGTTGGACGTGGGCCCGTATATTCACCCCAAGGTGCTCGGGCGCCTGCGGGAGCTGGCCGCCAAGGCGCAGATTTCATATGCGCTCAACGCCCACACCGCCAAAAGCAGCACCGACACCGACGATATTGCCTTTGAGCGGGAAGGCGTGCCCGCCGCGCTGGTCTCGGTACCGAACCGCTACATGCACAGCCCCTCGGAGATGATTGATCTGGATGATGTGGAGGCCTGCATCAAGCTGCTGGCGCTTTACGCTGAGAACCCGGTGGAGGAGTTTTCCCGATGACGCTCAAGGAAGCTCAGAAACAGGTGGATGCTTGGATTTCCCAGTTTGAGGAGGGTTATTTTCCGCCCTTGCTGAACCTGGCCCGGCTGACCGAAGAAGTAGGCGAGATTGCGCGCGTGATTTCGCATCAAAACGGCAAGACCCCAAAACCTGGAGAGGAGGCTGGCGACCTGGGCGAAGAACTGGCCGACTGCTTGTTCGTTATTGTCTGCATGGCCAACCGGGAAGGAATTGACTTGGAGGCGGTGTTTGAAAAGGTGCTTGAAAAGTATGCAAGCCGGGACGCCGGTCGTTGGAAAATAAAAGAGGATTCATGACGGTACTTGAAGCAACGAATTTGCGCAAAACATTCAGGTCCAAGAAAAAAACCACCGAGGCGGTGCGCGGCGTCTCGCTTTCAATTTCCGAGGGCGAGATACTGGCCTTCCTGGGCCCCAATGGCGCAGGCAAAACCACCACCATAAAGATAGTCGCTGGGCTCATCCGGCCGGACGCAGGAGAGGTGCGAATTTTAGGAAAGAACCCCCTGCACGCCCCGGCGCTCAAGCAGTTGGGAGCGGTGCTCGAGGGGAACCGCAACGTTTACTGGCAGCTTACACCGCTGGAAAACCTCGAGTACTTTGGGTGTATCCGCGGCCTGCCGGCGCCAGAAGCGCGCAGGCGGACAGCGGAGCTGATTGAGCGTTTCGGCCTTTCAGAAAAGATGCGCGCGCCCACCCAGAGCCTTTCGCGGGGCATGCAGCAAAAGGTGGCTATTGCGGTGGCGCTCATTCACAAGCCCAAACTGTTGCTCTTGGACGAGCCGACGCTGGGCCTGGACGTGGAAGCAGCCATGGACGTAAGGCGGCTGCTGAAGGAAATTGCCCGCGAGGGCCAGGCCATTTTGCTGACCACCCACCAGATGGAAGTAGCCGAGGAGGTCTCCGACCGGGTGGCGGTCATCCGCGAAGGAGAGATTGTAGCGGAGGAAAAGACTTCGGCGCTGATTGAAAAGTTTTCGGGTAACCGCTTCAACATAAAAGTGGAGTCCGGCTTGGACGAAGCCACGCAGGCCAGGCTCAAGGCTTGCGGGGCAGAAATAGTGGATGGGGCGATCATATACGTGGGCGGCACGGAAGGGTTGTGGCGGGTACTCGAGTCCATCAAGCCTCTGCCCCTGGTAAGCGCGGCGAAAGACCGTGTGGATCTGACCGAGGTCTTCCTGCGAATAGTACGGGAGGCTAAACGTGCTTGACCTTTACCGCGCGGAGCTGAAGCGCAGCTGGATCATACTCAAGCGCTACCCCCTCGAGGGGATCAGCACCCTGATACTAACGCTATTTTCTTGCGTCCTTTTTCTTACGGCAGGGCCGTGGGCGGACTATGTGGACTATGACTTCGAGAACGGTGTGATCGGTTACACGGTCTGGACCCTGATCACTATTATTTTTGACGACATCGCCTTGACACTGTCGGAAGAAGCCATGACCGGGACCCTCGAACAGGTTTTCTTGACGCCGCACGGCATTACCCGGCTTTTTGGCTTTCGGACGCTGGCCAGCCTAGGAATCAACCTGATAATTTTGGCTATCATTCTGTTCATCCTGATGCTGCTTACGGGGAGCTGGCTGGCTTTCCCGCCGGTGCTCGTGCTGCCGCTGTCGGCCATCATTACCGGAGCCTTCGGCCTGGCCTACGCCCTCGGATCTTTGGCGCTATTGTTCAAGCGCGTCCGGCAGGTTATAATTCTAAGCGAGATTTTACTGCTTCTTATCGTCATGACCCCGGTGGAAAACCTCGGAGGGGCAAGCCGGACGATTGGTTTTCTGCTGCCGTTTACGCCCGGGCTGGCCTTGTTACGCTCTTTGATGGCGAACGAACAGCCCTTTGACGCAGGGCTGTTTGCCATTGCGCTGGCCAACGGCTTGGTCTACCTTGCCGTGGGCGTTCTGCTGCTTCGGCGTGCGGTTGCGGTGGCTAGGCATCGCGGGCTTGT
>JAMCQK010000159.1:1859-4987 GCA_023382135.1 Deinococcus sp. | reverse complement strand
TCCCACAATTACGGCGCTGCCGATTACTCCATACATATGGAACGACTGGAAGCGGAACATCTCTTGTATGTGGTACCACGAGACCACTTCGGAACGGATCAGGACGAAGCCGAAGAAAGTACCCAGGAGCAGGAATGGCCAGTATGCAAGCAAGCTGCGTTCCTGGCTTTCACGATTGACGTTAGCAACTGCTTGCATGGCTTACCTCAGCAACGGAACTATCACGGGGACAATGAAGTTTGCGGAAATCAGCCCTCCCACAAAGAAGCAGACTACTGCGATCAATGAGGGCAGTTGTAGCGTGGCCAGGCCAGTAATGGCGTGACCCGAGGTGCAGCCCCACCGGCCCAGCGCGCCCCAAAGCCCACCAAGAAGCCGGCCACCAGCAGGTAGAGCAGGCCCTTAATGTTCAAGACCGACTGCATCGAGAAAATTTCCGGAGGCAGCAACCCTGCTGGAGCCGCGACCCCCATCTGGCCAAGGGCCTCCACCGTTTTTGGGTTCAGCACTAACGGATCTGGATTTCTCAACAGATACCCTGCGATGATCCCGCCCAGGATGACGCCTGCAGCAAACACCAGATTCCAGGTCTGCTTCCGCCAGTCATACTGCAAGTAAGAGACGCGGTTGGTTGCGATAGCGCAAACATCCCGTAGCGTTGATGAGATCCCAAAAAGTTTGTTGCCCACCAAGAGCAGCGCTGGAACCATCAGGCCAATCAGGGGACCGGCAACGTACCAGGGCCAAGAACTTGATAGAAACTCCATATTCCTCCTTACCTATCCAAGTGAATTATATCTCATGGCGGGATCGGTATAAGGACCAAACCCGCGACCACGGATGTGTTTTAGTTGACCAGTTCCTCCGGTTTGAAAAAGAGACCGATCTCACGCTGGGCGTCATCGGCGTTAGCCGAGCCGTGGACCACGTTTTCGTCAATGCTGGTGGCGTAGTCTGCCCGGATGGTGCCTGGCACGGCATCCTTGGGGTTAGTGGCGCCCATCAGTTTGCGAAGCTCGGCGATTACCCCGGGGCCTTCCAGCACCATGGCCACCACTGGGCCCGAGGTGATGAAGGTGACCAAGCCATCAAAGAAAGGCTTGCCCTTGTGCTCACCGTAGTGATGCTCGGCAAGCTCACGGCTGATTATCATTTTCTTGAGGCCCAGAACCTTGTAGCCTTTTCTTTCCAAACGGACGAGAATCTCCCCGGTCAGGTTACGGCTTACGCCGTCGGGTTTGATCATGCAGAAAGTGCGTTCCATATCTGGAAGAGTGTACAACAACACCGAAAGCCGGACGCTTAGTCCGGTGGACAGAAGCCGAGTGCTAAACAATGAACACAAAAAAGTAGAGGGCGGAGAATAAGCTGCATGCCAATAGCAGGGTACTGAGAACAACAAGGTGAAAGTATAAGCTCAAATGCCAAACATCAAGACGTGAAGTATCCAACGCTAAAGGCCGAAACCGGAGAGCCGAAAGCCTGTTGCCGGCATCCACAAGCTACAGGCCAAAAGTCATAGGCTGCCAGCGACCAATCGCTGGAAGTGAAGTATGTCCACGTTAGATTCGCGCTCCATTTGGAGCGCGAATCTAACCGGCCAGAGGGAGTAAGGAGCGCACTGTGGCTTTCCAATGAGAACAATCTTAACGTGGATGTATTTAGTATTGGGCATGGCAAAACTTATTGCTGCTCCGACAGTTGTTGAATCCGCTGGCAACAAGCCCAAGCGCATTGAAGAGTTCGTGGGAAATGTCAACTCGGGGACTTCTCAAGTCAGCATCGCTAAAATGACCAGCCCCGGCGGCTGGGTGGAGCCAGGCCAGACGCCGGAGTTTGACGAGTACACCGTGGTAATTAAAGGCATGCTGCGGGTGACCACAAAATCTGGTTTCTTTGACGTACACGACGCTCTTCCGATCTACGTGCGGGTCAAGCGGTGGTGGCGCCGAAAGGCGAATGGGTGCAGTACAGCACGCCGCTGCCGGAAGGAGCTGAGTATCTGGCCGTGTGTTTACCAGGTTTTTCGCCAGAGACTGTCCACCGGGACGAGTAGCTGGATTATCTGAACGTGGCCCTTACCTCAACTTGCTCTCAATGTGAAACGACTATTCGGCGAAGCGGTAGAGTTTTCCCGATAGCGAAGCCACGTAGAGGCCTCCATGGTACGGGAGGGGTGGCGCCTGAACGGCCTCGAGGCCGCTGGCCTCGAACAACAGCGTGCCCTTGGCGGCCTCGAATGCCAGAACCTTGCCTTCTTCGGTTGCTACATACAGATAGCCGTGCGCCAGCGAGATCCCCGCGGTCACTTTCCCCACATTCTGCGTCCAAACCTCATCTCCAGTTTTGGTGCTAAGAGCGTAAAGCCTGCCCCCCCAGCCCGCCACATACACCCGCTCGTGGTCCATGGCGGGGGCACCCCAGATTTCACCTTCAAGGTCAAAGCTCCAGCGGACCTCGCGCAGCAGGGGATCAAAAGCGTGGATCTCTCCCTTCCAGGTGGGGATAATCAAAATTCCCGAGCGGGCCGGCATTGCGGCGTGTACCGGCCCGGTCTCCACCTTGTAGCGCAGCTGCCCCGACGCCGGGTCGAGCGCGTACAGCCAGCCATCCTCGCACGCGGCAAACAGCAGGCCGCGGAAAAAAGTGGGTGAAGCCGAAAGGTGGCCCCCCGCCCGGTAGGCCCACAAGAGCTCGCCCGCCCGGTTCAACGCGTATAAATGGCCGTCGCGTCCCGCAAGGTATACGCGGTCTTGGAGCAGCAAGGGCGCGGCGGTAATTTCCGCGCGGGTGGAAAAGGAGTACAAGAGCTTTCCCGAGGGATTGAACACCAAAAGCTTGCCGTCCCAACTCGATGCGAACAGTGTTCCATCTTTTACCGCGGGGGGCGCGCTCACCTCGTCGCCTAGGTTGTGCCTGGTCACCCGTTTTTCCGCCAGGTCTACTTTTGCGACACCCTTGCCCGCGCCAATCCAAAGGCGATTTCTCCAGGCCGCAAGCTCGCCCGGCCAGGCTACCTCACCCCCGAGCTCTAAAGTATCGTGAAGAACAAGTTTTTCCGGGCGCGCCGGCCCGGAGGGGTATTCTCCGCTACGCGAAAGGCCGCCGCGCGGGGATGTGGCCAGGCT
>JAMCQK010000159.1:0-1849 GCA_023382135.1 Deinococcus sp. | reverse complement strand
CGCCAGCCTGGCCACATCCCCGCGCGGCGGCCTTTCGCGTAGCGGAGAATACCCCTCCGGGCCGGCGCGCCCGGAAAAACTTGTTCTTCACGATACTTTAGAGCTCGGGGGCGAGGTAGCCTGGCCGGGCGAGCTTGCGGCCTGGAGGGGTATTCTCCGCTACGCGAAAGGCCGCCGCGCGGGGATGTGGCCAGGCTGGCGCGGTACTCCCAGAGCGCTTCTTCCAGGTAGGCATGCGCGGACATGGCTGTGGGGCGCAAGGCCGGGTCTTTGGAGAGCAGCATCAGGGCAAGCCTCGAGGCCGCTTTTGGAACTGCCGGGTTCAGCTCCTCCGGGGGCCTGGGCTCCTCGTAGACGTGCTGGTAAAGCACCGCTTGGTCGTTCTCGCCCTCAAAGACGGGTTTGCCGGTAAGCGTGCGGTAGAATACCGCGCCAAAGCTGTATGCGTCCGCCTGGGGTGTGAGCGCTATACCCTTGGCCTGTTCGGGGGCCATGTACTGCGGCGTGCCCAGCGTGTAGCCGGTGCGCGTAAGGTGTCTGGTTTCTTGAAGCAGATAGGCGAGGCCAAAGTCCATCACCTTGGGCTGGCCTTCCGGACCCAAAAGAATATTTTTAGGCGTGAGGTCGCGGTGGACTACACCCTTGTCGTGAAGATGGGCGAGCACTTGCAAAACCTTCCCGCTGGCTTCCAGCAGGTGCAGGCCGTCCATCCCGTCTTCAAACGGCCCAAGCTGGTCGAAGCTGCCCCCTTCCACCAGCTCCATCACAAAAAAGGTGCGCCCTTCTTGCTCACCCAGATCAAAGACCTGCACCACTCCAGGGTGCGAAAGACGCGAAAGCGCCTTGACCTCCTGAAAAAAGCGCTGGCGCTCGGTGGGGTGAACGTAGGCGTGCAGCATTTTTACCGCCACGGACCGCTCCATTTTTTCGTCGGTGGCGCGCCAGACCTCGGCCATGCCCCCTTCGCCAATGGGGGCCTCGAGGCGGTAACGGCCCGCGAGTTTCACAGAAGCATTGTAACCAGCCGGAAGCCGAAGGACCGGAAGCGAGTTCCAGGCTTCAGCAAACCAACCCCTCAACTGGAGGTAGCACCGTTGGCAGCTGAAGGGCGGCGGTTCAAGTATTGTTGCTACGGGCAGGGAGCGGTTGTAAGTATCTTTAGTCTAAGTCTGTCGAAAGGCTTGAAAAGCCACATTGTGTTCCTTGCTCCCTCTGGCCCTAGTGAGTTTGACCCTTCGGTCAAACTCACCATGGAGATACTTAGCGCGGCCTGTGGTCCCCGGGTGAACACTAACTGCAGATAGTCCATTCCCCGCCGGCCCCGGAATCAGCACGGACACCAGCAAAGGCGGCCTTATTGCTTTACAGAGGTAGGTCCCTCTCTCGGCCGCCAAGCCTTTTCAATTACGCCGTAATGGCCGACTTCCAGAAAGACAAACAGCTGTAAGCAGGCGTAGGGGTCGCTGGCCTTTAGGGCATCCCGGTCCACCGAAACAGCCACGATTCTGCCCAGGAAAATGACCTCGTTGCCGTAGCTAAGGTTCCGCTCAAGTATGCACTCCCAGTGCGCCTTGCATTCCTGGGTGCGGGGCGGTTTTACCTTCTCGGCGGGAACCGGGGTTAGGCCTGTGGCTCAAAACTTTTACTTATGTATTAGTGCAGATAAAGAACTTGAGACGATTGAACGCCCCACCTACAATTCAGCTACCGCCCAGGAGGTGCTCCCCGTGCAAAAAGGCCTGGCCATTCAAGCAAACCTAGAAACCCAAGCGATTAACGCCTTGCGCTTCCTTGCAGTGGACGCGGTGGAACAGGCCGCAAGCGGACACCCTGGGATGCCCCTGGGAAT
>JAMCQK010000107.1 GCA_023382135.1 Deinococcus sp. | reverse complement strand
TCTTCCGATCTCCTTTTACGACGAGAAAGCCGAGTACCAACTTTCCAAGACCGCGCTTCACTTTATTGCCGGGCTCTTGGCGCACGCCGAAGGCATGGTGGCGGTCACGAACCCGCTGGTGAACTCTTACAAGCGGTTGACGCCCGGATACGAGGCGCCCACCAACATCGCTTGGTCGGCTTCCAACCGCTCCGCCATGATCCGGATTCCCGCAAGGCGTGGCGTGGGCACACGTGCGGAGCTACGGATGCCCGACCCCGCGTCTAACCCCTATCTGGCCCTGGCGGCGATGATTGCAGCCGGATTGGACGGCATTGAAAACAAGCTGGTGCCACCGCCTGCCATCCAGCGGAATATTTATCACATGTCGGTGCGCGACCGGCGCAAGCACAAGATCCGCGAGCTTCCGGGGACGCTCCGGGAGGCGTTGGAAGCCCTTGCCAAAGACCGCGTGATCCGCGAGGCGCTGGGTAGCCACGTGTACGAGCACCTGGTGCAGGCCAAGCAGATCGAGTGGGACTCCTACCGGATAGCCGTACACCAGTGGGAGTTGGACAAATATCTGGCCGAGTATTAAGGGTCTTGATAAACAGTGTAATTCCCGGAAAATACGTTGACATGGGGCGTATCACCCCGTATACAATGAACCAGCACCAGGCATGGAGGATAAACATGAGGAAAACTTTGTTGGTAGTTATCGGTATGTTGGCGCTTGGGATCGCTTCGGCGCAGTCGAACGTGATCAAGATTGCCACGGTCTCCCCGCTTTCAGGCGGACAGGCCGTGCTAGGCGAGGCCATTAAATTGGGCGCCCAGCTGGCTATTGAAGAGGCCCAGGCCAAGTTCAAGGCGATGGGCTTTGATCTGCAGCTCACCCCTCAGGACGACCAGGCCACCCCGGACGTGGGCGTAGCGGTTGCCAAGCGCATCGTGAACGACCCCGACCTGCTGGGCGTGGTGGGCCACCTGAACTCGGGTGTGGCTATCCCCTCCTCCGAGGTTTACAAGGAAACCAATCTGGCAATGGTCTCCCCCGCGAACACCAACCCGCGTGTGACCGACCGCGGCTACCTGAACGTGAACCGCATCTGCGGACGCGACGACGTACAGGGCCCGGTAGGCGCCGATTACGCGGTCAAGACCCTGAAGAAGAAGCGTCTCTTCGTGATCCACGACAAAACCGCTTACGGCCAGGGTTTGGCCGAGGCCTTTGCCGCCCGCGCCAAGGAACTGGGCTCCTCAGTGGTGGCCTTTGTGGGCACCGAGGAAGCCTCTAACTTCCAACCGCTCATTCTCCAGATGCGGGCGCTCAAGCCAGACCTGGTCTACTACGGCGGCATCTACGACAAGGGTGGCGTGCTCCTCAAACAGATGCGTGAGCGCGGCGTGGTAGCGACCTTCATGGGCGGCGACGGGCTCGACTCCTCCGACTTTGTCCGCATAGCGGGCAAGGCGGCCATTGGTTCGCTGTACACCTCCACCGCCGGCCCCGCCGACCTGTTCCCCAAGGCCGCGGCCTTCGCCAAGAACTACAAGGCCAAGTTCGGCAAGAATGTGGAGTCCTACTCCATCTACGCCTACGACGCGGCCAACGTGCTCCTCTCCGCCCTCGAGGCCGCCATCAAGGCGAACGGCGGCAAGAAGCCCACCCGCGAGGCGGTTTCCAAGGCCGTGCGTGAGGTTAAGATGGATGGCCTGACTGGCCGCATTGAGTTCGACAACAAGGGCGACCGCACGCTTTCCGACTACTATGTCTTCTACATGAAGACTGACTCCTACCCCGGCGTCGTGCAGAAGGTCATTCAGTTCGCCCCGCCCAAGAGGTAACCCAGACTTCACACGAAAGGTGGCCTCCGGGCCACCTTTTATTTGCTGTCCTGACGCAAGAGCCTTTATTCTGTGCTCAATCTGTCTCTCCCCCCTGGAACCCGGTATACTCTCGAAAGCTATCTAGGACACCTTTGGTGTTCATAGCTGGTAGTCTACGCTTGAATGCGGAGAAAAAAATATGGAGGTAAGGTTTGTCGTTAGCTGACCTTTGGTCTATCCTTCCCCAGACCCTGCTGGAGGGGCTTTTGCTGGGCTTTGTATACGCCATGATTGCGCTGGGCTACACCATGGTCTATGGCGTGCTGGAGCTTATCAACTTTGCCCACTCGGAAATTTTCATGATTGGCGGGGTGGCGGGCCTCGAGGTCTTCCGTTACCTCAGTAACGGCAAAGGCCTGGAAGTCCACAACCCTTTTCTCTTGTTGTTCCTGGCCCTGGTGGTGGGTGGGGGGGTCGCTGGCCTGGTGGCGGTACTGGTGGAGCGCCTGGCCTACCGCCCTTTACGCAAACGCGGCACCATCAACCGGCTTGTTCCACTCATTACCGCCATTGGGGTCTCTTTCCTGCTGCAAGATTTGGTACGCGCGATTGAGGCCCTATGGCACAATGAGTTCTTCCTGCGATACCCCACCTACCCGCTCCTAGAAAAAACCTTCTTCCTGCCCCTCGGGATGACCATTCAGACCAAAGCCATTCTGGTGATTGTGATAGCGGTGCTCATGCTTCTGGGTCTCAACTACCTGGTGAACCACACCAAGCTGGGCCGCGCTATCCGCGCGGTGGCCCAGGACATGAACACCGCGGCGCTGATGGGCATTAATCCGGACGCCATCATCTCCCGCACCTTCTTGATTGGCGGAAGCCTTGGCGGGGTCGCGGGGGTCCTGTTCGGATTGATGTACACGGTCATTTCACCCTATTCGGGTTTTCTGCCGGGCATCAAAGCTTTCACGGCGGCGGTGCTCGGGGGGATCGGCAACATTCCCGGCGCGGTGCTCGGGGGGCTGGTGCTCGGACAACTTGAAACCGTGGGCGGGACTTACTTGAGCTTTCTGACCGCGGGCAACTTTGGCAGCGAATACGCCAGTGTGCTTGCCTTCCTGACACTGATCCTGATCTTGTTGTTTAGACCGCAAGGCTTGCTTGGCCAGAACGTGGGGGAAAAGGTATGAACACCAATGCCTTGGTTGTGGTCTTGGTCGCGGCCATTGGCGGGGCCTGGTCGTTGCTTGCCCCGGACAATGCCTTGGCCAGCCTGTTGCTCTTGGTTGCCACGGGGCTCGCGGTGACTTTACGTGGCGTCCCGCGCGCAGTTCAGAGCCTGACCTTTGTTGCCTTGACCTTCTTGTTCACCTTGGTCTTACGGCGCGAGCCCGCCCTGAACCTGGTGTTTTTCAACCCCGCTTTCTATGGCCTGCTTGCTGTACTGCTGTCATCGCTGCTACAGCCGATACCGCGCTGGATTAAGTTGCTCCTCTCAGTATCCATTCTTTTTGTATCTGTCCCCCTGGTAGGCTTCTCCAACCCGTTCTTGTTCGAGCTTGGCATCCAGGTGGGTATCTTCGCTGCCCTGGCGCTGGGCCTGAACGTAGTGGTGGGACTTGCGGGCCTTTTGGATCTTGGCTTTGCGGCTTTCTTTGCTATTGGGGCTTACACCTGGGGAATTTTTGGCTCGGGCGACCCGGACGGTAAATACCAGTCGCAAGCATCAAAATTTATCCACTGGTTCCCCGTCAGCGGCCTGGATGGCAACCTGCTCTACTTGTTCATTGGGATCGCCATTATCACAGCTGCCATTACCGGGGTGCTCATTGGTCTTCCAGCTTTGCGGCTTAGAGGAGATTACTTAGCGATTGTCACCTTGGGGCTTGGAGAAGTGGTGCGGGTGCTGGCTAATAATCTGGACCATCCACTAAACATTACCAATGGCCCGCAGGGCATTACCCCGGTGCACCGGCCCTCGGTCGACTGGCTCAATAGTTTCACGAATTTCTTGGGTGTCGAGAAGGTATATGGCAGGCCGCTAGATGCGGCGATGACCTACAACCTGTTCTTCTATCTTTTGGTCTTGGTGGTGATTGGGATTGTGATCATTGTAAATGTGCGTCTTTCCAATTCCCGTTTTGGCAGGGCCTGGGTGGCTATCCGCGAGGATGAGGTTGCCGCCAAGACCATGGGCATCCCGCTCTTGTGGACCAAGCTGCTGGCCTTTGCCACCGGGGCCGCCTTCTCCGGCACCATGGGTGCGGTGTATGCCGCAAAGCAGACCTTTGTGAACCCGGAGTCTTTCACCCTGGTGCAGTCGATTTTCTTTCTTGCCATGGTGATTCTGGGGGGCATGGGGTCCATTGGCGGGGCGGTGGTGGGCGCAGCGGCAGTGACGCTTTTGAACCTGGACATCCTGAAAAACCTGTCGGACTACTTGAACGACATGCGCCAGGCAGGGGTAACTTTCCTGGGTTACAACTTCGCCAACTTGCCGAGCCAGCTCGAACCCGCCAAGTACGAACGGCTAGTCTTTGGCCTGATCTTGATCTTGATGATGATCTTCAGGCCCGAAGGGCTGATACCGGAAAAACGCCACCGGCTGGAACTGGAGAAGGAATGAGCGCCGTGCTCGAGGTCCAAAACATCACCAAGCGCTTTGGTGGCTTGGTAGCGGTCAACGAGGTGGCCATGTCCGTGGCCCCCAAGCAGATTTTCTCGGTAATTGGTCCCAATGGCGCGGGCAAAACCACCTTCTTCAACCTGATTACCGGCGTGTACAAGCCGGATGCCGGCCAGGTAATGTTCATGGGCCAGCCCATCACCGGGCTTTCGCCGGACCGGGTGGCCGCAATGGGCATTGGCCGCACCTTCCAGAACATCCGGCTTTTTGGTGCCATGACGGTGCTGGAAAACGTCTTGGTGGGGCACCACATACATACGCACGCCTCCTACTTCGATTCACTTTTGCGCACCCCGCGCTTTTACCGGGCGGAGAAAAAAGCCAACCAGCGTGCGGTGGAGCTTCTAGGATATATGGGCCTGGGGCGCCGCTCAGGCGAGCTGGCGCGCAACCTGCCCTATGGTGAGCAGCGGCGGCTGGAGATTGCCAGGGCGCTGGCGCTGGAACCCAAGCTGCTCTTTTTGGACGAGCCGGCGGCGGGGATGAACCCGCAGGAAACGGAAGAACTAAAAGCTTTGATTCGCAGATTGCGGGACGACTTGGGAATAACCATCGTGCTGATTGAACACGACATGCGAATGGTGATGAGCATCTCGGAGCAGATTGCGGTGCTGGAGTATGGCAGCAAGATTGCCGAAGGCAGCCCGGCGGATATCCGCAGCAACCCGCAAGTAATAGAGGCGTATCTGGGTAAAGGGGCGGCGGGAGGGACGGCATGAGCGCGGTGCTGGAACTCAAAGAGGTACACACCTACTACGGGCATATCCATGCCTTGAAGGGGGTAGGCCTCGAGGTCCGCCAGGGAGAGATCGTCACGCTCATCGGTGCCAACGGCGCGGGCAAAAGCACCACCCTGCGAACCATCAGCGGGCTGGTTAAAGCCAGGCGCGGCGAAGTCTTGTTCCAAGGAAAGCCCATCCAGCGCATGGCCCCAGACCAGATTGTCAGGCTAGGCATTGGCCACGTGCCCGAAGGCCGCAAAATTTTTCCCAGGCTCTCGGTGGAAGAAAACCTTGAGATTGGCGCCTACCTGGAAAATAACTCCAAGGTAGTCCTCGAGCGTAAAAATAAGGCCTTCGAGCTTTTCCCCCGCCTGCACGAGCGCCGGGCACAAAAAGGCGGAACGCTTTCCGGCGGTGAGCAGCAGATGCTGGCCATTGGCCGTGCCTTGATGCAGGACCCGCAGCTCCTGCTGATGGACGAGCCCTCCATGGGCCTGGCCCCGGTTCTGGTGGACTTTATCTTCGAGACCATCCAGAGCTTGAACAAAGCCGGCAAAACCATACTGCTCGTAGAGCAAAACGCCCGCCTGGCCCTCCAGGTGGCCCACCGTGGCTACGTTTTGCAGACGGGAGAACTCACTATGCAGGGGGATGCCAAGGAGCTTGCCCAAAAACCTGAGGTGCAGAAAGCTTATCTGGGTGAAGAGTAGGCCAAACCCATTCACCCGCTACTCCTTTTCCGTGCCGCGGCTGAGCATCCAGGTGGTCGCTCGGGTCTGGTTTTGTTGAATGGCAGGCTACTTTTTGTGCGCACAGGAAAATTCGCACCCCTTTTTGCCTGGTAGTTGCGCCGAAAAGGCGGTCGGTTGCCAGCGTGCTCAAGCGTGAGACAAACGAGGAGCTTGGCCTAAGCATCTCCATGGTAAGTTTGACCCTTCGGTCAAACTTACCCGGCAAGAGGGAACAAGGAACACGGCGCAGCTTTTCAAGCCTTTCGACAAACTTAGACTGGAGACACTTAGGCGCTCTGGCGTAAATGTTCCTGGGCGTGCGCGAATTCAATTGGTCCTGAGGAAATTTCGTCAACCACAAAATTGACCTTATCTTGGAAGCATTGTGCGCCTGCCTCCTAAATGACACCCCTTGAACCGCATCTGGAAGTTGTCTGGGCCGACCTTTCCTTGCTTGTGGCGCTGAGCTTCCTTGCAGAGTCGTTACGTCCTTACCTTGAAAAACCGGGAAGTCTGCCCGCTGGTTGGCTGATCACCGATGCCCACCAGCTAGATAACTAATGAGAATTATTACGGGTACTAATACCTGCTCAACCAGTAATCTCAATTCTCTCTGTTTGCTAACCCCGTCGCGCTGTGTATACTTTTGACGTAGGAATCACTACGTACGAAGGGAGTGTGTGTATGAAGCATCGTTGGCTGGGAGTTTTGGCTCTGGCTCTGCTCGGCAGTTTTAGCCTGGCTCAGAAGACTTTGGTCTTTGGGCATAACGGCGAGCCGGTGAGCCTGGAGTCCGGCAACATTACCGACGGCGTCTCCATCTATGTACAGCGCCAGATTATGGACACCCTGGTGGACTTCAAGCCGGGTTCCACCGACACTATCGGTGGTCTTGCGACCAGTTGGTTCGCTTCATCCGACGGCAAGACCTGGACCTTCCGCCTGCGCAAGGGCGTGAAGTTTCACGACGGCACCGACTTTGACGCCGACGCGGTAAAGTTCAACGTCAACCGCTGGTGGGACCCCAAGGACCCAAGCCGTATCCAGGCGGGCGCCAATTACGAGATCTGGTCCGAACTGTTTGGTGGCTTCAAAGGCGACGCGGCCTCGATTCTGAAGGATATTGTGGTGGTGGACAAGTACACCATCAAATTTATCCTTTCCGCACCCTTCCCCGCTTTCCCGTCGGCCATAGGTTCGGGCTACTTCGGCATCGCCAGCCCGGCGGCAGTCAAAAAGGCGGGCGCCAAGTACGGCACGCCCTCGGGCGGCGCGGTAGGCACTGGCCCCTTTGTGCTCAAGGAGTGGCGTCCGGGTGACAGGATTATCCTGGACAAAAACAGCAGCTTCTGGAAAAAGGGTCTGCCCAGGGTAGATGCCCTGGTGGTCCGCTTCATCAAGGACCCGGCGGCTCGCTTGGCCGAGCTCAAGGCAGGCAGCATTGACCTCACCACCGACATCCCGCCCGCAAGCCTGAAGGATCTGCAGAACGACAAGAACCTGGATGCGGTCTTCCGCCCCTCGTTCAACGTCGGCTACCTGGCCTTGAACCCATCGTACAAACCTCTGTCCGACTCCAAGGTTCGCAACGCCATCGCCATGGCCATCAACAAGAAGGCTATTGTGCAGGCCTTCTGGAGCAACCTGGGCGTAACCAACGGCCACTTTGCGCCTTCGGCGTTCAAGTCTACCTGGTCGCCTAAAGTCACTGATTACGAGTTCAACCCCGCCAAGGCCAAGCAGCTGCTGGCCGAAGCCGGCTACCCTAACGGTTTTGAGATGGACCTCTGGTACATGCCGGTCTCGAGGCCCTACTTCCCCACCGCTAAGGAAATTGCCGAAGCCATGGCCGCCGACCTGAGCGCGGTGGGCATCAAGGTAAAGCTTCAGACCAAAGACTGGGCCACCTATCTGGCCGACCGTAAGAAGGCCCCCGGCTTCCAGGCCTATATGCTGGGCTGGACCGGTGACTACGGCGACGTACAGAACTTCTACGACCCGCACTTCGCCCCGCCCATGGCCGACCTGTTCGATGCTTCTGGCAAGGGCCTTGACCTCAAGCGCCTTTCCGAAATTCTGACCAAGGCTGCTACCTCCAGCAACGTGGCCGAGCGCATCAAGCTCTACCAGGAAGCCGACGAGATTACCTTCGCCGAAGCCCTCAGGGTCCCGATTGTTCACTCCCAGCCGCTGCTTGCCAAGCGCAAGAACATCAGCGGCTGGGAGCCGAGCCCCTTGGGTTCCGAGTCGTTCGAAGACATCTCTAAAAAATAGCGCGTGGCGCTAACGGAGGCGGCCCGGTGGGCCGCCTCTTTGTTTGCTGTTCACATTCCGCCCTGCTACCGGTATCATCTCAAGGACAGGGTTTTTGCATGTGGAGCTATACCGCAAGAAGACTTCTAGGGCTTATCCCGGTATTGGTTGGGATCTCCCTGCTGGTTTTTATGTTGTTACACCTGATCCCTGGCGACCCGGCCACCGTGCTCTTGGGCGAACGCGGCACCGTCGAGCAGATTGCGGCCTTAAAGGAGCGCATGGGGCTTAACAAGCCCCTATTGGAGCAGTATTTCATCTTTGTGGGGCAGCTCCTGCGGGGAGATCTGGGGAGCAGCACCTTTAGCTTGATCCCGGTGAGCGAAGAGCTGGCGAGAAGATGGCCTGCCACTTTTGAGCTTGCGCTGGCGGCGATGTTCATAGCGATAACTGTGGGGATTCCGTCGGGAATTCTAGCCGCGGTGCGCAAAAACACCAGGCTGGATAATATCTCCTCGATTATCTCGCTCCTGGGAGTCTCGGTGCCGGTGTTCTACCTGGGGCTCTTGCTCATGTACTTGTTCGCGGTAAACCTCCACTGGCTGCCGCCTAGCACCCGCGTTTCCAGCAATTCGTTCCAATCCATCACCGGCCTGTTTGTGCTCGACTCAATCATTCAACGAAAAGGTTTTGTGGATGTAATTGCTCATCTGATACTGCCCGCGTTGGCGCTGGGAACCATTCCGCTGGCAATACTTACCCGTATTACCAGGAGCGCCATGCTGGAGGTGCTCTCGCAAGACTATGTGCGCACCGCAAAAGCCAAGGGTTTGGCCGAACGGGTGGTGATCTGGCGGCATGCGCTAAAAAACGCGCTTTTGCCGGTGGTGACCATCATCGGCTTGCAGTTTGGCACCTTGCTGAGTGGCGCCATTCTGACCGAGACCATTTTCTCTTGGCCGGGCATTGGCTCGTGGGTGTACATGGGAATTACCAACCGTGACTACCCCGTGGTGCAGGGCGGGGTGGTGTTCATCGCGGTAGTGTTCGTGCTGGTGAACTTAATTGTGGACCTTTTGTACGCGCGGCTGGACCCGCGCATTCAGTACCGGTGAGGCCGCAGTGGTGAAGCCAAGAACTCTCCTGCCTGCTACGCTCCTCCTACTTTGTAGGGGGGGCACGGGGGGATGGTAACTTTTATGGAAAGTCCTACCCGGCAAGCGCTCAAGCGCTTTTTGAAATCTACCTCCGGCAAGATCGGCCTGGGGCTTGCGGTGTTGATTGTGCTCATGGCGCTGCTGGCGCCTGTGCTCAAACCGTACGATCCCACAACTGACCGTAATTACCTAAACAGGGTCAAGCCGCCTTCGGTGGAGCACATCTTCGGCACCGACAATTTGGGGCGCGACGTGTTTACGCGCGTGATGCACGGCAGCCGGATTTCACTCAGGGTGGGGTTGTTGGCGGTAGCGCTCTCGCTTGTAACTGGTACGGTTCTGGGATTACTAGCGGGGTATTTTCGGGGAAGCCTCGAGGTCGTTATCGGCTGGTTCACCGATATCATGCTGGCCTTCCCCAGTACCTTGCTTGCGATTGCCATTGTGGCCGTGGTGGGGCCGAGCCTCACCAACGCCATGATTGCGGTGGGCATTACCCAGATACCCGTGTACATCCGCTTGACCAGGAGCATGGTGCTCTCGCTCCGTGAGCTCGACTTTGTGCAGGCGGCCAACGCGCTCGGCGCCGCAAGCCCGCGCATTTTGCTCAGGCATATTCTGCCGAGTACGCTTCCGCCTTTGATTGTCCAGGCCACGCTCTCGATTGGCACAGCGACCATCGAGGCTGCCGCTCTAGGCTTTCTGGGCCTGGGAGCACAGCCGCCCATGCCCGAGTGGGGCGCCATGCTGGCGGACTCTTTTACCGGCGGCTACGCCATGAACTCGCCTTGGACCATGCTCTTCCCGGGGTTTTTCATAATGCTCACGGTGCTGGCCTTCAATTTGTTGGGCGACGGCCTGCGCGATGCTCTGGACCCGCGCGCGCTCAAATGAAAAAGGCTTTGAGCGTTTTTTTAGTCAGGACACGCTGCCTAGCCAAAAGCGCTAGCATGGGGTCATGAAACCTTGGACCCTATTGCTCCTACCCATTTTGCTTGCGGGCTGCGTCTTCGAACGCCCGTACCCCAGCTACACCGTTACCGAAACCCAGCTTCTGTTCAAGGAAGCCAGCGAACGTTGGAGCTACTTCTACGGCGACCCGCAGGTGATCTCGCTGGGCCAGCGCTCACTGGCGCTTACTTCTTCCAACCAGCAGCACATCTGGGCGGTAAAGGACGCGCTCTGGGTGGATAACCAGCCCGTCTTGCGCGAGGTGGGCCCAGCCCTGGTGGCGCCGGCAAAGCTGGTGTACGCTTTTCCCTCGGGCGTACTGGTAGTTCATGCCTACCGTAACGTGGAACGCTCGTGGCTTTACGACGGCTCCTGGAAAAGGCTCACCGGCAAGGTGCCTGAAGGCGAGAGCGTGGAGGCTGCGCCGGATCGCGAAACCCCAAATCTCGAGGACTTCTCTTCATCAGAAGAGCAGGTGCTGCTCAAGGAAATTCTGGCCCGCGCCGGCGGAAAGGTGGTGGCGCTTTTCCAGCTGGACCCGGTCTTCGAGCCGAACCGCTTTGAGCCCCGGCCTTTCACCCGCCGCACCGCGGCGCTCTCCGTGCAGTATGGTGTACCTACGGAGTTTATCCTGATGTGGCCTGACCAAGTACGCACCAAAGTGATTTCACAGGGTACCGACAGTGCCTTTACAGGTGACAAGCCGGTGGGATATCTGGCCACCAACCTCAAAGACTACAGCATGATCTGGAACCTGGTGGTGAGCAACTTGCTGCCCAAGCCGCCTATGCCCAGCGTGAACCTGAACCAGAATAGCGTGGTAGCTTTTTTCCTGGGCCAGAAACGCACCGGCGGATACAGTGTGCGTTTTGTCAGGGCCGAGCGGAACGATTCCACCCTTGTGATAGTGTTGCAGATCAGCCAGCCCGCGCCCGGCTCCGCGGTGACTCAGGCCTTCACCAGCCCCCATATTGTGCTGGAGGTGAGCGGCAGGTTCACCAAGGTGGAGTACCGCGATACCTCAGGCAACCTGCTGGCCAAGGCGCCTTAATAGCTCGCCAACCAAGTACAGGGAGCCGGTCACCAGCACCGGCTCTCCGTCTTGTTGAGCGCGGGAAAGGCAGGCCTCGAGGCCTTCCATTTGATCTTGGTAAAAATCCCCGCCGGCCACCTGGCAAAGCTCTTGCTTCCCCAACGAGCCCTCTCCCGCGCTGGTGTAAGTAACGGACAAAGCCTTGGGCAAAAGCACCTGGAGCATGCCCTGGTAGTCCTTGCGCGGAAACGCCCCAAAGACCAGGTGGTAGCGCTCAAATTCCTGCGCCAAGGCGCGAGCCGCCGCCTTGTTATGCCCGCCGTCTAGCACCACGCGCATGCCCCCAATAGACACTTCCTGCATGCGCCCAGGGTGCGTTGCGGATGCCAGGGCCTGTGATATTGCGGCTCCGGAAAAACCCAAAATTCTAAGCGCCGCCGCGGCCAGTCTGGCATTCTCTAACTGGAAAGTTCCTTTTAGGTTGGGCGCGGCTGGTAGTTCAAAGAGATCGCGCTCTTCCGACATAACAAAAAGCGGCGCGCCTTTTAATTCGGCTGTCTGGCGAATGACCGAGAGGCCCTGGCCCGTTGCCGCGGTGACCACGGGCACGCCTTCGCGTATGGCGCCGGCTTTCTCTTGGGCAATGGTGATGATGGAGCCTCCCAGCGCCTCCAGATGGTCTTCCTCCACGTTGGTAATTACGCTCACGCGCACGTCTTCCAGCGTATTGGTGGCGTCGTGCAGACCACCCACACCCGCTTCCACCACCGCCAGTTCAACGCCGCGCTGCGCAAAATGCTGGAACGCCATGGCGGTAGCCAGGTCAAAAAAGGCCGGTGGCCGCTGAAATGACCGCGACCTGGCCCAGTCGCAAAACTCAGTTACTTGATTTTCCGCAATAAGTCCTTGGTGCGTGCGGATTCGCTCGCGAAAGTCCAGCACGTGCGGGCTGGTAGTTGCGCCGTAGGCGCGCGAAGCTTGCCGGAGCGCGGCCTCGAGGTATGCCACTACGCTGCCCTTGCCGTTGGTACCGAGCACGTGCGCAGCCGCGAACTTGCCTTCCGGGTGGCCGAGTGCTGCCAGCAGCTCCCGCACCCGCGAAAGGCCCCTGGGCGCCCCTCCACGTGTCTGGACGTTCAACCATCGGATGGCCTCGATATAGCCTGCATCCATTGGGTCTATGCTACCCGTAGGCGGTTGTGGGATTTACAGTGGCTAAGCTTACCGAAGCCACACCACATTTACTCCCTGTAACAATGCTCTCGAGGTTTATTAGAATGCGTAGGAAAAACTGACACCTACGACAACCGTACCAGTGTGTTCATAGCTTGCTTGTTCGCTGGGCTGTGGCGGGATTGTGCTAGGCTTTATCACGAGATGCAAGTCTGGCGTTGCCCCCTCACCCGTTCACTCGCTGATTGGCTGGTTTTCGTGGTGATTGTGCAACCCTGTACAACAATAGCCCTACGCGAGCCGCCGCCCTCTTTCGCCAGGGGAGAGGCGAAAAGGTTTCATGCTAAAAGCCTAGGATTATGCAGCTTGGCCCCGCCACAAAACAAACAGGTACTATATTCACAAAGATGCTGGCATGGCTGCAGGCATTAGAAATCAAGCATGGAACGTCTTTCACATAAAACCCCTCCTTCCGGACATACCATTTTGGTGGTGGATGAAGACGTTTCGGTACTTTCCACGCTCAAGCAACTACTTTCCGACGAGGGCCACAATGTAATCACCGCCAGTGGCGGCCTCGAGGCCCTCCACTTGTGCAGGGAATATAACGTTCACCTGATCCTCCTCGAGTATTCCATGCCAGGCCTCACCGGTGAAGCCTTGGTGCGCCAGGTGCGGGCCTTCGACCAGGAAGTCCAGATTGTGCTTCAGACGAGCGGCGCCCCGGAACTCCCTGCCCGACAGATGCTCCACGACCTCGAGATCCAGGGATACCACGACAAATCTGAAGGCCCAGAAAAACTGTTGGTCTGGGTGGACGCAGCACTCAAAGCTTTCCGGGCAAACCGGGCCATCAGGGTCACGCGTGACGGGCTTCGCTACATTTTGCGCGTAACCCCGGAGCTTCACCGCCTTCAGCCGCTAGATGACCTCATGCGCAGCATCTTGCTCCAAGCCCAAGGCCTCCTGGGTCTTTCGGGGGCCTTTGTGGCATCCCTGGCCAAGCATCCCGAGCTTGCTAATAACGCCTTTCTCGCCATCCCCGACCGCCAAAAGTTCCTGGTTCGCGTGGGAACAGGCCGCTTCGAGGGGAAAACTTGGGAAACCCTGGAGAGCTCGGAAAAAGAAATGGTACTTGCAACCGCCAAAACTGGCCAGATGCACAAGAACTCGGCCCTTGGTATTCCCTTGCTGGCGGGCGACCGCGTAGTGGGCGTCATTTTTATCGAGCTTTCGCTCGATCCCGCCGTGGATGCCGAACTGCTGGAAATTTTCGCCAGCCAGGCCGCAATCGCAATTGAAAACGTGCGCCTTTACGAACTCGCCACCGTGGACGACCTGACCCAACTCTCGACCCGCCGCCACTGGCTCCACCACTTGGAAAATACCCTCAGGCTGGCGCTCCGCTATGGCCACCCCACCAGCTTGGTGATGATGGACATAGACCACTTCAAGGAGCTTAACGATGTCCACGGCCACCTGGCTGGAGACCTTGCCCTGGCTTCTGCTGGCCGCGCGGTCAAAGAGCGCATACGCCGCTCGGATGTCGCGGGCCGTTACGGCGGCGAGGAATTTGTCATCACCCTGCCCCATACCGACTCTGCGGGTGCCCAGAAATTGGCGGCCTATCTGCGCGAGGGCGTGGCTAATCTGGCAATCTCCTGGGAGAACCAGGCCTTGCGCCTCACCGCGAGCACTGGTGTGGCCACGGTACTACCCATCGTTGGACACCGCCACGCGCCCAGCGAAGAGCTGGTGTCACAAGCCAGGAAAATTCTAGTCCGAACCGCCGATGACGCCTTGCTACGCGCCAAGCAGCAGGGCCGCGACCGCATTGAGGTGGCGGAACCCATCACCATAGAGGCGGCGGAGACAGTAGCCAAACGAGAAGAGTACGACCGGGCCAATACCTAGGCCACAAGCGAGCAAAGCTGGAATCTATTTTGCGGTAACCGCGGCCGTACTATCTTTGTGGGCTGCGCCGCACCAAGAGACCGACCACGCCTTAAATAACATTACCAATGCCCACGGGGAAGGAAACGGCCTGGGGTTACCGATGTACATGACATTATGATGGGGCATTTTGGGGGATAAGCCTCGAGACCGCGGGGGGAGCAGGAACTAGCTTACGGTGATGGCACCGAGACTGGGGACAAAGACCGCCCACCACCAACAGTAACATGGATTGGTGGAAGGGGTTAGCGGACTTAGTGCTCAAGAGGCAGCAAGGCGTCTAGAGCAGTTTGGGCCTAATAGCCTGCCGGCGGCCCCTCCCCTTTCTTTACTGGCGCGAGTCTTGCGCCAGTTCGCCAGCCCGTTGGTATACCTGCTTTTAGCGGCGTTGGTGCTGGACCTGGGAGCATGGCTATGGCACAAGGACGCAGGCTGGCCGCTTGAATCCATGGCCATTGGGCTGATCCTGCTGACCAACGCCCTGCTAGGGGCCTGGCAAGAGAACAAGTCCGAGGCGGCCCTGGCCAAGCTTGCACATCTGGCAAACCCCTGGGCCTGGGCGCTGCGCGATGGAAGTTGGGTACAACTTAAGACGCACCACCTGGTGCCTGGCGACCTGGTGCGGATCGAGGCGGGGGACCGCATTCCCGCCGACGGGGTATTGCTGGATGGCGGCGGCCTATTAGTGGACGAGTCGGTGCTCACGGGCGAGAGCCAGCCAGTGGATAAGGGCGCCGGTGAGGAGCTTTTCTCCAGCACGCTGTTAGTGCGGGGCAAAGGCCACCTTCAGGTGGCACGCACCGGTAGTGAGAGTGCTTTAGGGAAGCTAGCAAGCCTGCTGGGGAAAGTGCAGGCCTCCAAGACGCCGTTGGAAAAACGCCTCGATGCCTTGGGGCGGAGGATCGTGCGCTGGGTACTGCTGCTCACGCTCTTGATTGCACTCGGGGGAGTGTGGATGGACGGGACACAGCGTTTAGCGGAGGTGCTCGTGTTCGCGGTGGCGCTGGCGGTGGCAGCGGTGCCCGAGGGGTTACCCGCCGTGCTCACGCTCACACTGGCGTTGGGCGTGGAGCGTATGGCCAGGCGCAAAGCTATTGTGCGCAGGCTTGCGGCGGTGGAGGCGCTCGGATCGGTAACCGTGATTGTCACCGACAAGACCGGCACCTTGACCGAGAACCAGCTGCACGTAAGAAAAGTTGATTCTCCGGATCCAGAGAAGGCGCTCAGAGCGCTGGTGCTCGCCAATGATGCCGAGCACGGCGTAGGCGATCCCTTGGAGGTGGCGCTGCTTGCCTACGCGGTAGACCAAGGCTGCCGGGTGGACGAGTTGCGGGCGCATGTGGTGCGCATATCGGAAAGGTCTTTTGATAGCGGGCACAAGTACATGCGGGTGAGCGTGCGAGAAGCGGGTCTTGTTACTAGCTACTTGAAAGGCGCGCCTGAGGTGCTTTTAGAGCGCTCCCAGCTTTCTGAGCGGGAACGGGCTTCTTGGCAGGAGAAAGCCCTGGCCTACGCGAGTGAAGGCTACCGGGTGTTGGGAATAGCCTGGGCTACAGGCGAGACCGAAGGCAATTTGGAGTTTGGCGGGTTGGCGCTCTTCTGGGACCCGCCGCGCAAAGAAGTGGCCGAGGCGCTCAGACAGACGCAGGAGGCTGGGATACGGGTGCTGATGGTGACGGGTGACCACCCGGCCACCGCGCTGGCGGTGGCGAGACAGGTAGGGCTACCAGGCGACTTGGTGCTAACAGGGGAAGACCTCGAGGCTTTCTCTCCCCAGGCATTAAAGCAGGCCCTGGCCGAGGTCAACGTGTTCGCCCGCGTACGCCCGGAACACAAGCTCAAGCTGGTGGAAACCCTCAAGGACCAGGGTGAGATTGTGGCCATGACCGGCGACGGCGTGAACGATGCGCCCGCCTTGAAGCGCTCGGATGTCGGCGTTTCTATGGGCCAACGCGGCTCGGATGTCGCGCGCGAGGTGGCGGACCTGGTTCTGTCGGACGACAATTTTGCCACCATTGTGAACGCTGTTGAGCAAGGCCGTGGCATCTACGAGAACATCCAAAAGTTCTTGCGCTTCTTGTTCGCCACCAATCTGGCCGAGGTACTGGTGGTGGCGGTGGGCACGCTCTTAACCTTTACCACAGGGCTACGGGACCAGCTCGGAGGAGTGCTTTTACCCCTCACGGCGGTGCAGATTTTGTGGATCAACCTGGTGACCGATAGCCTGCCGGCGCTCTCGCTGGCGCTCGACCAGAACCCGGGGGTGATGCGGCTAAGGCCCAAACCGCCCGGCGCACCCTTGCTCTCCTCGAGCTCGGTTCGCTACGTTGTGGCCATCGGAGCGCTCTCGGCGCTGGCGGCGCTTTTGTTCTTGAGTCTGATGCCCATGCTCGGCTACCGGGTGGAGGAAGCCAGGAGCGCAGCCTTCCACTTTTTGGCCATTGTGCAGTTCCTATTGGTCTTCCCCGCGCGGCACACCACGCACCGCCCTTTGCCAAACCCCACACTGTGGCGCGTGGTGGCGCTCGGAATTACCCTTCAGGTCTTGGTAGGAAACCTGCCCGCAGCCATGGCCATGCTTCAGACCAGCGCATTAGTGCCCGCGCTATGGGGCGCGATCTTTGGGATGAGCTTACTGACCTTGGGACTTGCGGAGCTGGTAAACCGCCTGCTGTGGCGAAAAGAGAGTTAGGGTGTGGCCTGGAGTTCTTTGAGCTGGAAACGGGCAATAAGCTTGCGGGCGTCTTCGGGGATGTCCTGCTCGCTTTCCTGGTAGTCGGAGGCGACGACCTCGAGGCCCGCCTTTTCTGCCTCCTGAAGCGCCCAGCGCCACAGGAGCCAGTCGCAGCCCGGGTCCAACGAAACCGCACCAAAGGGCGGAGCAATCCATACTAGAGGGGCGCAGCAAAAGGCTAACGCCACGAGTTCATGGCTAAGCCGCTCGGCAAAGGGCGTGTGACCAAGTACCTGCGCGCCGCTTTTAAGCTCGCTACCGTCACTGAACCGCCAATAGGACATAGCCCCCCAGTTTCTGGGCTGACATCAGAACACCCACATGCTCAGTTTGAGGCCGGGCCACAAACCAGCGTAGGGGCAAACGTCCTAACCATGCGCGTACTGAAGCTCGTACAGCTTGGCGTAGTAGCCGCTCTTGCCCAGCAGTTCCTCGTGCGAGCCTTCCTCCACCAGTTTGCCTTTGCGGAAGACCAGAATGCGGTCCACATTGCGGATGGTGGAAAGCCGGTGCGCAATTATAATTGAGGTCCTACCTTGCATCACACGCCACAATGCGCCTTGAATCTTGGCCTCGGTTTCCGAGTCCACGTTGGCGGTGGCCTCGTCCAGAATGAGCAAAATATCTGGGTTGTGCAGAATTGCCCTGGCAAGCGCCAGCAGTTGCTTCTGGCCGGTGGAAACGCCACCTCCCCGCTCGTGCAGGTGTGTAGCATACCCTTGGGATAGCGAACTCACGAAGTCGTGAACACCCACGAACTCGCAAACCTCGCGGATGCGCGCATCGGAAATTTGTAGGTCGCCCAGCCGCAGGTTGTCCTCGATGCTGCCGCTGAATAAGAACGGGTCTTGCATCACAATACCTATAGCACGGCGGAGGTCGCGCTGGGCATAATCACGAACGTCAAAACCATCAATCTTTACGCTCCCCTGCTGCACGTCATAGAAACGGGCCACCAGGCTGATGACGCTGGTCTTTCCGGCACCGGTAGCCCCCACCAGCGCCACCTTTTCACCAGGCCGAATGCGGAAGCTCACGCCCCTAAGTACCCAGTCCCATTCGGAGAAACCAGCCTGAGAAGCCGGTGTTTTGATAGCTTCTGGTGCCGATGCGTCCAGCTCAGCGCGGGTCGTGTTTGGCGGCATCAGACCGTCTGGCTTCGGTTCGCCGCGCCTGCCGTAAGCAAACCATACGTCCTCGAAGGCAATGTCTCCCCGGAACCGTGTCACCGGCTTGGCCGCTGGCTTGTCGTCCACTTCTTCTGGCGTGTCCAGGAGGCCAAAGATGCGCTCGGCGGAAGCCATGGCGGCCTGAAAGATGTTGAACTTGTCGGAAATGTCTTGTAACGGCTGGAAGAACTGGCGCACATAGTCCACGAACGCCACCAAAAGCCCCAGTGTAATGGCTTGCTGTACCACCTGGCCGCCGCCGTACCACAGCACCATAGCCACCGCGAGTTCGCCCAGAAAGCCCACCACTGGGAAGAACAATGCAAACCAGTGGATAATCTGCACCCAGGCATAGGTCAGGTCCAGCGAAAGCTGGTTGAACTTCTGGTTATTCTTTTCCTCGCGGCCAAACAACTGTGTGGTCTGGACCCCCGCAAGGTTCTCCTGCAGGTTGGCGTTGAGCCTGGCGAGCCTCAGGCGCATGGCGCGGTAAGCATCGCGCATGCCTGCCCGGATCCAGCTGGTCACCCCAAGCAAGAGCGGCATGATGGTGAAGGCCACCAAAGCAAGCTTCCAGTTTAGCGCCAACATGAAGCTCATCAGACCAATGAGCAGGAACATGTCCGCCGCCAGGCCCACCAAACCACCTGTGATGAACTGGTTGATGGCGTCCACGTCCGAGGTGATGCGGGTCATCAGCCTGCCTACCGGGTTCTTGTCGTAGAAACCCAGGTGGAGCTTTTGCAGCTTGGCGAAGATCTGGCTGCGCAGGTCGTAGAGGATGTGCTGGCCCACCCAGTTGATCAGGTAAGTCTGGGCGTAGTTCACACAGAAGTCGAAGATGCGGACGAGAAGAAACAAGCCCGAGATGATCAGCAGAAGCCGATAGCGTTCAATAAGCTCGATGCTCTGTGTAGGAACAATGGCATGGTCGATAGCGTAACGGAGAAAGAGCGGCGTGGTAGCCGCCGCCAAGGTTCCAAGCAACAAGCAAATGAGCGCCAAGGCTACTGGCAAACGATAAGGTTTTACGTAAACCAGAATGCGTCTGGCCAGCTTATAGTCGAAAGATTTTCGAAAGGCTTCCTCTTCGTGCACAGTTCACCGCCCAAAAAAAACAAGAATGCAGAAGCTAGGGTTTAGCCAATTTACAGGCTTGTGAAGCGAAGAATGGTCCCTAGCCCTGCCGGGTAAAGGGGGAAGCGCGGTATATTTCGCGGAGGGCATTAAGCCTTTGGCGTTCGGCATCATTACTCCACCTCCGCTTCCAGTCTTTGAATGCGGTCCAGCTCGGCGTAGAGCCCGCCCTGGTCTAGGAGCATTTCGTGGCTGCCTTCCTCGACAATTTTTCCTTTGTCAAGGACCACAATCCAGTCAGCGTAGCGCAGGGTGCTGGTACGGTGGGCAATCAGGATGGTGGTCTGCTGGCCAAGCATGCTTTTAAGTCCTGAGAGGATACGGCTTTCGGTCTCGGTGTCCACTGCGCTAAGAGCATCGTCCAGAATGAGCACTTTTGGTCTGCGCGCTAGTGCGCGTGCCAGTGCGGTGCGCTGGCGCTGGCCCCCGGAAAGGGTTACGCCACGCTCGCCCAAAGAGGTTTGGTATCCTTTGGGAAAACCCACAATGTCATCGTGCACCCCGGCAAGCTTGGCGGCCCACTCCACGCGCTCTTGGTCCACTTCGGGCAGGCCAAAGGCAATGTTTTCGGAGATGGTGTCGGAGAATAAAAATGGTTCTTGAGGCACCACGCCCACCGCTTGGCGCAAAGTGGAAAGCGGCAGCTCATTAACCTTGTGGCCTCCAAGCATCACGTCGCCCTGGCTGGGGTTGAGCAGGCGCGGAATGAGGTTGACCAGCAGGGTCTTGCCCGCACCGGTGCGCCCAGTGATGCCGAGGGTGGCGCCAGAGGGGATGGTAAGGGTAATCTCCTCGAGTTGCTGGTACCCGCCAAGCTGCAGGCTCACCTTGTTAAAGCGCACCTCGCCCCCGAGTTCGGATAGGGTAACCTCGGCGGGTTTCTTTGGATCGGCAATTGTCGGGGCCTCGCCAAAGATGGCCTTGACACGCTGGTAGCTGGTGGCCGCGCGCTGAAACAGCGAGAGCAGCCAGCCCATGCCGATAATGGGCCAGGAGAGCAACACTATGTAGGAGTTAAACTGGACCATCTGGCCAACCGTGAGCTCGCCCCGGATTACCATGCCCCCGCCCAGCCAAAGCACAATGAGCAGGGTTAAGCCAATCAGCAGACCCATAAGGGCGCGCATGGGCCCTTCCACGCGGGCCAGGGCCAGACTCTTGGTTATGTAGCCGCGATTCAGCCTTTGGAAGGCCTCGAGCTCGCGCTCCTCCAAGGCAAAACCCTTGACCACCCTGATGCCGGAAAAATTTTCTTGCGCTTTGGCGGAGATCTGGTCAAAGATCTCCTGTGACTCACGGTAGCGCCGGTCTACCATCTTTAATAAGTAGCGAAAAATCGCGAAGATGATCGGTATCACCAGCGTGAGCACCAGCGCAAGCTTCCAGCTCACCGTGTACATGGCTATGAAAGCAAAGAGGGCAAACATCATGATCCGCCAGCCCATGTTGAGCCCCTGGCCCAGCATCTCTCGCACGGCGCCAAGGTCGGTGTTGAACTTGTTAACCAGGTCCCCAATACGGGTCTTGCCATAAAAGTAGGCGTCGAGCGAGAGCAGGTGGCGGAAGAGGTCGCGCCGGATGTCGTACTCGATATAGCGGCTGGAGATGCCAATCAGCCGGCGCATGAACAGCGTCAGGAACCCGCTCGCGCCGGCGGAGGCCAGGATTAGGAAGATGTAGGTCTGGTACTGCTGGTGGGCCTGCACCTTGTCGATGGCTTGGCGCAAAAAAAAGGGGGAGGCCGCGTTTAGAAGCGCGGCAAAGGTGGAGAGTGCCAGGCCCAAAAGAATGCGCCAACGGTACTTGTGCAGATAAGGCGAAAGCTCGCGGTACAGCTCAAAAAAATTCAGTTCGGCTTTCATGCGCTACCAAGAATACCAAGTTGGCGGAAAAGCAAATCGGTGCCCGCTCACAGGGTGGTTAGCAGGCCTCGAGGGCCGCCTTTAACTCCTCCAGCGCCAAGCCCCACTCCTCCCCCACCACCAACAGCTTCCAGGGTTTGGCTTGAAGGTTAGCGAGTTTTTGCATCAGCGGCGGGATGGGAGGGCAGTTGTAAGCGGACAGATAGACCAGCGCCTTGACTTTTCCAAGGCGTGAAAGGTAGCTCGAAAGCCCCGCCAGTTCCAGGTCTGAAGGCAGTTCTAACTTGAGGGGTACCCGACTTCCTTCTTGTATAAGTTCCGCAGGACGCACGCTGGCAAAGTAAGGGATAAGGCCAGCGGCCTCCAAAGCCTCCCGGACTCCTCCTTGAAGCCTGTAATCTTCCAAAATATAAGGCTGCGCGACAATTCCCACCCAGCTACCCCCCTTGGGTTCAGAAAGTGATTTCGGTCTGGGGAAAAGCAGGTGGCGGGTTTTTTCCAAAGCTTTGCGAACCATCATGGGATTTCGTGTCAGCATCTGGCCAAGTTTGGCGGCAAGGCCGGCGACTGGTTCACCCAGCCTGGCGGGCACCTTCAGAACGGGCGGCATCCCCGGAACGTTTTGCAAGAGGGCGGCTTCCAGGTCCAGAAGCCAGGGGCACTGCGCTCCCCCGCGTTCGCTCTCCAGGCCTTCTTGAAGGTCGGGCAACAGTAGATAGTCGATGCCCTGCCGTTTGAGGTCGAGTACTTGGGCCACCAAAAGTTGCATGGGACCGCACAAAGGAAGCGTATTGGGTTCTTGGTGCGAGCGGGCGGCCTCGCTCAGCCCGTAAGGGCTAATTGTTTCTAGGCCTAGCTCGCGCATGAACGCCTCCCAAAAAAAGAGGTAGCGCCCAGAAAGCCAGGTGTCGAGGAGGCCTATGCGCACCGGGGTATCGTATCAAAGCCGAACCAACAAAACCTCAGGCGTTCAAAAGAAGCCGTGTCAAACGCAAAAGCGCGCTGGCGCCACTCTCGAGCGACGACGGGTCCACCCATTCCTGCGGCGTGTGCGCTCCGCCCCCTTTGTAGACCCCAAAGCCCATAGCGGGAATGCCCGCTTCCACCGCGGCGGATGCGTCGGTGGAACCCGCGGTGAAGTCCGGGTTCTCGCCGATGGAGGTCAGGGCCTCGAGGGCCGCTTGCCGCATGGCGGGCGTAAAGGTGGAGCCCGCCGGGCGTTCGCCCAGGTTTTCCAGCGAGAGTTCCACTTTGTGCCGTTGGGCCGCTTCCATCATGATGGCGCGCGCCTTCTCGCCGAGATCGGAAAGGACGCCCGCCTCCATGGCACGAAGGTCGAGCTCCAGGCCGAGTTCAGGCGGAATAGCGTTGACGGCCTCGCCACCCCATACCCTGCCCACGTTCAGGCTGGTCTCCTGGGGCCGCTGCAAGGCGTAAAGTCTGGCCAAGGTTTCACCAAGTGCTGGCGCGGGTGAAGGTTGGTGACGCTCACCCCAGGCGTGGCCCCCGGGGCCTCGAAAGCTTGCGCGGAGCCTTTGAGATCCCACAGCGTGATGCACCACTCCGGGAAGGTACCCATCCACCGCCACAAATATTCCGGGTCTTAGGTTTTTGACCAGTGCGCGGGCGCCTTTGAGGTTGCCGAAGCCTTCCTCACCCACGCTGAAGGCCAGGCTGGCACCCAGGGCGCTGAGTTTTGGTGCCAGCGAAAGAAGCACCGCGATGCCCGCTGAATTGTCGCCCTGCGCGAG
>JAMCQK010000021.1 GCA_023382135.1 Deinococcus sp. | reverse complement strand
ACTGCCTCGGCAAGGACCTCAGCCGCGACGCCCGGCTTGAGATCACCTGTGGGCACCAGGTCGATCACGTCGTGGAAGACGTTGGGATGAACAGCCACTTTCCCCCCAGCCAAAGCAGGCATGTGCAGCACCTCTTCAAGACGTCCTTGGATACCGTCGATCATGGCGTAGGGCCTGCCACAAGGGCACTGCCGGGTTGTAAGCCGGATGCTGTCGCTCATCTCGTAGCGGATCAACGGCAGGGTGCGGCTGAAGAGCACGGTGACGAGCACTTTGGCGCCGTATTCCCCGGGCGGTACCGGGCGGTAATTCTCGTCTACCACTTCGGTAATCACCAGATCTTCGAACAGATGCATCCCCTCGTGGTGTTCGCACTCGGAGGCGATGGTGGCGGCCTCGGTGGCTCCGTAGACGTTGAAGGGCTGACAGCCCCAGGCTTTAGCGATGAGCCGTCTAGACTCGTCTGTAAGCACCTCAGCGGCAGTGAAAACCGAGTGTGGCGCGATGTGTAGTTTCGCTGCTAACTGCTCGGCAGCCAAGAGCCTTGCTATCGAGGCATAGGCCACCAGCGTCTCGGGCTGAAAAGCGTTGAGCATTTTGACGACATGCTCTAAAGGGTCTGTCGCGTCCAGTCGCAACGTGGGCACAAACCAGCTTTGCACCGTAGCACCTACTTGTGCCGATTGATGCCAGGGCGTGGTGGTGCTGACCACTGCCATCTTCATCCGCTTGGTCAGACCCACCCTGGCCCCGCCCCAGGCGTTGGAGCGGGCGTAGGAGGCCAGCACTGTGGTCCACTCCTCGAGGTCGAACAGGAAAATACCTCGCCGCCCGGTGCTGCCCGAGGTGGCGGAGACCCAGTAGCGGTCCAGGAAGCGCTGGTTACCCTTCAAGCCGGCCAGATGGGCTTCCACGTCCTTCAGGCAAACTGCCGGGTCGGTGACCAGCTCATCGAAGTTTTCCATGAGGGCTGCCTTGCTCAGTACGGGTAGTTCCTGAAGGGGCTGGTTGAAGTATCCCTGGTGGAATCGCCGGTAAAAGCGGGACTGGGCATAGGCGTGTTGCCGCAGGGCCTCGAGGGCTTGGGTCTGGTGGGTCCCAAGATGGACGCGCGTCCAGTGGTCACGTTGGCGCAGGAGCCAGCGCAACCAGAGCAACCTTACAAGTATTTGCAAATCCATCATTCAGCCCCCGTGCCCTTGCGCACCCGTTCAACAAGCAAATTTCTGGATCGGAGTGGTGAAACTCTGAGGTTTTGTGTGGTCAAGGCCGCATTCGTAACAGGCCATCCCAGTAGCCGGACCTACATACACCTTGGCCACTGTGGTGTTTTCTCCTCAGGCAAGTTCCCTGGCCTCGCGAGCCGGATGCACGTACATCAGCTCTGCCCAGTAGCGGTGCTTGCCGTCGTTGCCAGCCCCGGCCACCGCGTTCACCAGGGCCTCCGGGCCGAGACAGGCTGGATCGAAGGCTGCCGCAGCCATCCCCTCTTGCAAGAACACCTGAGCGACGATTACCCCTTCCAGGTTCAGCAGGGCGTTTTGCACCCGCGTGGCACAGCGCTCACAGCCCATGCCGCCCACGGCCAGGTAAGCGGCCTGGGCGCTTGCTAAAGCGCTTTGATCTACTGGCTTGTCCAGCGGTTCAACATGGCAGTTTTCATGTTCACTCATTACTGGCCTCCTCTGTTGCTTGAGTAGTCGCGGCGGCACTCGGTTTGAGAAGCACTTGGCCGCTGGGTCATTGGTGGCGCCGAACCTCTCGAGCCCGCTGCAGCCGCCTGGCCTCCGCCGAGGCCCGCACGATGCGGATCAGCACGGTCATACTGAAGGCGAAGAGCAGGGCTAGCAGCACCCCCACCAGCGCAATGCTCGGCGAACCGTAGCCCTTGATAAAGGCCCCTACATAACGGCCCATCAGGCCGCCAAGGAGGGTGGCTAGAGCCAGGAAAACCCAGAAGGAAATCAGTGCACGCGGCATGGCCTGCCTCCTAACCAAGGTGCATTGCACCTGGGGCCACTTTGGCGTAAATTCCCAGCACGATCAGCGCCAGCGTCAGGAGTCCAAAGAAAATCAGGAAGCCCCGGCGCCGGCTGGGGTTCAGGTAAGGGCTGCGGTCAAAGAAAGGCACCAGGGCCAGGACAAAAAAGAGTGCAATACCCGTGTAGAAGAATCCCTTCAAGCCCAACCAGTTCTCGACAGCAAACAGTGGGAGAAACATCCACCATGGCTTGGTCAGTTCCACCCCTTCCACCGGTGCGGGGCCAATCTGCGCCGGTAGTGTCACCGAGAGAAAGACCAGCAGGCCCAGGCCTACCAGGGCATAAAGCCCCACCACACCCAGGTGCTCAAGGAAGGTAGAGTGGCTGGGTTCGCCAGAGGTCTTGCGGGTGGTGGCGTCGCGGTTGGCAAGGGCGCTGGGGGCCAGTCCGTGCAGCTTGATCAGCAGGAAGTGAACCAGCAGCAGCGCGGACAGGATCGCCGGCAGGACGGAAATGTGAGCGACATAAACCCGGGTCAGGATAGGGATGCGCTCGGCAAACTGCGGCGAGAACCAGGTTCCCAGACCCCCCATCAGTTCGGCGGCCTCGATATTGTGCACCAGAGCCTCGTAGCCTTCCTGGTCCCACTTCAGGATAGTGCCGGTGAGGATCAGGCCAATTGTCAAGCCCAGCAGCGCCACCCCGACCAGCCAGTTGGCCTCACGGGGGCGCTTGAAGGCACCAGTGTAAACCACTCTAAGTATGTGCAGCAGCACCGTGACCAGCATTGCATTGGCCGCCCAGTAATGGAGGTTGCGCATGAAAAAGCCCAGGGGGGCCTCGTTCACGATGGAGTACATCGAGCGGCGGACATGCTCGGGCATGGGGTCGTAGAACTGGCCCAACCAGATGCCGGTCAGCACCAGCACCACGAAGCTCACCACGCTCACACCGCCCAGCGAGAAACCCAAGCCCTGGGCGTGTTCGGGTACGTCGTACCTAAGAGCCGAGATGCCGAGCCGCTCGTCGAGCGCTTGCCAGAAACCGCGTCTCTGCTGTCCTGTGGGAGATGTGGCAGCCATTTTCCTCACCTCCCCCCTGGAGCGGGAAGGCTCAGCGAACGCCGCCGCCCAAGCCCATAGGCGCCCAGGAAAACCAGCAGCAGCCCTATACCAAAAGCCCAGTAGACTCCAGGGCCCAACTTCACCTCGACGAGCGGACCGGCGCCGAACTGTCCAGGGTCTTCGCCCACGGCCTTGGCGACGAGCGGCGGTACGGCCTGTGGTGCACCTTCCTCAAGGGCCTGTTGGGCCAGCTTGAGCAAGCCCACGTTTACACCCTCCCCCTTCTCGATCGCGTCCTTCAGCCGGTCCTGGGCCATCTCAAGGTTGGGGGGTTCGGCCTGTAAGAAACCCACCACCGAGCGCGCCAGTGTTTTGGCGTCCATCTTTTTTTCATCCGGGGCATCCGCCAAGGCAAAACTTGCTACAAGGCCAATTGCCAGTGCCGCTACCCAGAGCGTCCATCGTTTGTGCATATCTTCTGCCTCCTTCAGGGCTTGGGAAATTAAGAGTCTGGAAGGTTTTCGATGCCCCGAGCCCTTTGATGCTCATAAAGTAATCCACCCCCCCTGGGGTGGGTTAGTGGCAAATGTCCTAGAAAAATTTATTGCTGGGATTTTTACCACTAGACCAGTAACTTCGCCAAAAGCTCAATCAGCGGATGGAATCAATGGAAAGATTAAGGGTGTATTCCAGGTCTGCAAGCACGCGGGCCGCTTGCAGATACGCCCGCACCCGGAAGGAGTTCTCCCCCAGGAATTCGAGCATCTCGCCCATCTCGGTAAACATAGCGGCGATCTCCTGGTTCTTCATCAGCTTGATTGTCAAACTGCCGCCCACAGGCTGTCAGTTACAAAGGTCCCCGGGGCAGATGCCTCTGGCCAACCAAGGGTTGGGGGAAGACCCTTGAGCAAGGGAAATCTAGTGTATTTTGGGAGAAAGGCGGTAGCGTGAACAAAACCCGAATGGCATACATTCCGGTGGATTCAGGCAGCCTCGAGGGCATCCTGGCCATACCCAAAGGGGCCAACGGGATTGTTGTTTTCGCTCACGGAAGCGGCAGCAGCAGCCATAGCCCAAGAAACCAGCAGGTTGCACAAGCACTGGAGCGGGTGGGCCTGGCAACGCTTCTTTTTGACCTGCTCACACCCAAAGAAGCGGAACTCGACCAATTTACCGGCGAGTACCGTTTCAATATTCCTTTATTGGCCCAGAGGCTGCTTGCAGCTAGCGACTGGCTTAGAGAGAACCAGGAGATCCGGCATCTAAAGATCGGCTACTTTGGCGCCAGCACCGGGGCAGCCGCCGCGCTGGTGGTGGCCAGCCAGCGCCCTGAACTTGTTGGCGCGGTGGTCTCGCGCGGCGGAAGACCAGACTTGGCGCTTGAGGTACTGTCCAAGGTCGGGGCTCCAACGCTTCTGATTGTGGGCGGCTTGGACTCTACCGTGCTGGCACTAAACCACAAAGCGCTTAGGGCACTGGGCCCAAAAGGCCATCTGGAAATTGTTGAGGGAGCAACCCATCTGTTCGAGGAGCCCGGGGCCCTGGACCAAGTGGCGGAGCTCGCGGGCCGTTGGTTTCTGCACCACCTAGTGCTCGCAGAGGCTGGTGGCTAGGTTCGGTGCAGGAGACCTTTAGAAAGGAGGCGGTTCCGTGAAGCCCAAGGCTTTGGACACCAAACAGCCAAAACTCCTCCCACTACCTGTGGAGGCGCTTAAACGTAGTACCAATCCACGCCGTTTCAGTTTCTCTACCACCGCCGAGCTAGAGCCCTTGACCGAGTTTCCCGGCCAGTCGCGCGCGGTGGACTCGGTACGCTTTGGGCTTGGCATCCGGCACGAAGGCTACAACCTCTTTGTTCTGGGCCCCAGCGGAACCGGCAAGCGTGCTGTAGTCCGGCACTTCACCCACGAACAGGCCCAGTCGGGTGCAAAGCCTTCCGACTGGGCCTACGTCCACAATTTTTCCGAGCCACATAAACCGAAGATGCTCCGCCTGCCACCGGGCCGCGGGGGCGCTCTCAAGCAAGAGATGGAACGCTTGATTGAGGAGCTGCGTGCGGCCATCCCAGCAGCCTTTGAAAGCGAAGATTACCGCACCCGCCGCCAGGTAATTGACCAGCAGTACAAG
>JAMCQK010000105.1:862-23892 GCA_023382135.1 Deinococcus sp. | reverse complement strand
GCCGTAGCCGGTACCGTCGAAGGCAACGCCAATAACGCGTTTCTCAAAAAGCCCGTGTTCCGCAAGCACGGCCGCCACGTGCGAGCGGTGATGCTGAACCGCGAAGCGCATGTTAACAGCAAGCGAAAGCGCGTGAACGGTTGACCGGTACTCGGGGTGGGAATCGTGAGCAACGATAAGTTCCTCGGGCTTCAATCGATACATCTGGAGGAAATCGGTGATCGTTTCTTGAAAAGCTTGATACGAGGAAAGGTGCTCGAGGTCGCCAAGGTACTGGCTAAGAAATGCCTGGCCGTCCACCACCAAGGTAACGGTGTTTTTAAGGTCGGCTCCAACAGCCAGAATGGGCCTTTTGGCGGGTAATTTGGCAGCCACAGCGGGCGCAAACCCGCGTGAACGGCGAACAAACGCTGTGCTGAATGCGGATTGCTGAACAACTGAGTCTTCCACCCGCCGGGCAATCGGCCGCTCGCCTATCAGAAAAGCATCGGCAATACCGCTCAAAGAGGCCAGTGCTTCTTGATCAGAAAAGGCGATGGGCTCGGAGGAGCGGTTGGCGCTGGTCATGACCAGCACTTCCGGAGCGCCATAGTGAAAGAGCAGATAATGCAGCGGTGTGTAGGACACCATTACGCCTAGGTCGGTATTCTCCGGAGCAACTCCGGGAAGACTCTCTTTCGCTTTCGCCAAAACAATAGGTCGGGCGGGGGAAGTGAGCAGGGATTCGGATTCCAGCGAGAGTTCTATCAGTTCGCGGGCGGACTCGAGTTTCTCCACCATGACCGCAAAGGGTTTTTCTTTGCGGTACTTGCGCTCACGCAGGGCACGCACTGCCTCCGGGTTGCGCGCATCACACGCCAAGTGATACCCGCCCACGCCTTTTAGTGCGATAATTTTTCCTTCGCGCATCAGCCGTGCCGCTTCTTGAATGGCGGCTTCGTCACCGTGTATCTTCTCGTCCCCTTGTTGCAGGTAGTAGTGGGGACCGCATTCTGGACAAGCGATTGGTTGGGCGTGAAACCTTCGGTCTTGCTGGTCGTGATACTGGCGCTCACAATCCCGACACCAGGCCCACGCCTTCATGGTGGTTCGGGGCCGGTCGTAAGGCAAGCCTTCAATGATGGAAAAGCGTGGACCGCAATTTACGCAGTTAATGTAGGGATAGTGATAGCGCCGGTCCCGCGGATCAAAGAGTTCTTTCAAGCATTCGTCGCAGACGGCCAGATCGGGCGAGATGCCAGTGGTGGGTTGGCCTTGGTGCTCACTTTTGTGGATGGAAAATTCCCGGTAGCCGCGCGGGAAAACGGGGAGGCAATCGAGGCCGCTGATTTTGGCCGCTGGCGGGTGCCTGGTTCTCAGCCCCTCAATAAAAGCTTTCAGCGACGCTTCGTTTCCCTCTGCGTGAATCTCCACGCCGCCTCCGGCATTAAGCACAAAGCCAGTAATTCCACTGGCCCTTGCCAAGCGGTAAACAAAAGGCCGGAAGCCCACGCCTTGTACGACGCCAAGGATAACAATGCGCACCGCTTGACTCATAGCACCCTTGTTACTTCAATTCCCCCACTACGCAGCCACGGCCTTGCCAGCCAATCATTACAACCTTGCCGTCCTCGACCAGTATTGGAACAACGCGGTTTCCGGGGCAGATCGACAGCATTCGAGCAAAAGCTTCACTATCTTCCTCAACATCATATTCAACGAATTCCACCTTTCGCCACTCAAGGTCACCGCGCACTTCTGCCGTAAAAAGACAGGACTTGGTTCCGAAAAGCTCAATCTTGGACATATATCTCCAAGAGTTCGCGTAAAACGTGATATACCGACGCCTGCACTTCCTGAATACGGGGAATGTAAGCCGACGGCACTACCACAGGAAAGTCGCACAGGCCACGTTGCACAGCCAGGCCACCATCATAGCCCAGAAAAGCAACGGTTGGGAGGCACTGTTTGCGCGCCTCTTCCAGCGCTACAACGACATTGGCCGAGCCGCCGCTGGTTGAGATAGCCACCACCACATCCTGAGGCTGGGCTTGGGCGATGAGCTGTCGGAGAAACACCGCCTCGGTACCGATATCGTTGGCGATGGCGCTGATGTTCGCCGGCTCAAACGAAAGTGAGACCGCCGGCACACGTGTCCAACCGAAGGGCGGTGCCACACAGTCGAGCACAAAGTCGTTGGCGTCGGTGGCGGATCCGCCGTTGCCAAAAGCTATCAACTTTCCGCCCTGGCTTACCCGTTCACGAATCGCCAGCACAGCCCCGGCTATAGTTTCCGCGTGCTGCAGCGCAACTTGATTACGCAGCTGTTCATCGTCCTGAGCCTTAACCAAGATGGAGGCTGCCACCTGCTCTACCACTGAGGCCGTGTTTTGCTTTGCTTGCCCAAGAAAGGGATACAGGAAACCAGCTTCACCTACCTCGTGCCCAAGCTGGTGATGTTCAAAGAAAACGTGTACGGTTTCCCATAAGGTGTGGTACAGCGTCTCCATCATCTCTTGGTGGATGAAGGGGTGCGTTGATGGGGACGCTACGGCGTAATCTCCTTCGCTTCCTGGAAGCCAAAAGGTCAGTGCGCCGCGTGATCTGGCAGAGGCAAGCGCATTGTGTATTTCCGGCTCACCCTCAGGCGGACCGAAACCCATCACGATGTCTTCGGGAGTTAACAGCGCTTCGAGCCAGGGTCGGAAAGCCATAGAAATGTCCAGCGCAGGCAGGGCACGCTTGCCCACAATGACCGGATGGACGAACTCCACTGAAACATGCTGGGCGTCGGTGATGTAGGGGCCTTGTCCGAAGGCCAGTAACTTTCCACCCGAAAGAAACCGTTCAGCCATTTTTTGGCTAGCCTGGGCCAGACGTAAAGCTTCGTTCTGGAAAAACAATTGCGATACCCGGTTGCGCTCGAGTAGACATTGGGCCGCCAATTGGGAAAGTTCGGTTTTGTTAATCATCGGGCTTCATCCTCGGTGAAGAGCCACCATCTGGTTGCTTGGTTACCAACAAGAGTGTTGATACGGAGATCTGACTATGGAACCGGATGGTACCGGGCTCGGATGACCTAACAAATTCTGGGCAGCGGATCACCTACCAGCATATCCACAACGCGAGTGGCGCCGTAGCTGGTGCGGACCACCACAGAGCCCCTGTGTTCCTCGCATACTTCTCCGATTATTGCCGACAGCGATCCGCCGGGTAGAGCCCGCAGAGACTCGAGTCCCTGCTCGGCATACTCCTTGGACACAACGGCAATAAACTGCCCCTCGTTGGCAATGTGCAAGGGATCCAGACCCAGAACCTCGCAGGCCCCGCGCACCGGCTCACGTACTGGTATTTTTTCTTCACAGAGAGCAATGCCTACTTTGGCGTCCCGGGCCAGTTCGTTCAAAGCTGTGGCCACGCCGCCGCGTGTAGGATCGCGCATCCATCGCAGGCCGGGGGCGGCTTTGTCGATAAGAAGTTCAACCAGCGGCCAGATAGCCCGGGTGTCGGAAGAGAGGTTGGCCTCGAGATCGAGTTCTCCCCGTGCCAACAACACCGTGATTCCATGATCGCCTATAGGGCCGGAAATCAGAATCTGGTCACCCGGCCGGACTTGTCCCGGTGAAAGCTTTACACGCGTATCAACCAGACCAATCCCCGCAGTGGTGATGTAGAGGCCGTCCGCTTTGCCGTGCTCCACCACCTTGGTGTCACCGCCAACAATATTCACGCCGGCACGCTCGCCAGCTTCGGCCATGGCGCGAATTTGCAGCTCGAGCGTTTCCGCCGAAAGCCCCGCCTCCAAAATCAGCGTCGACAAAAGCGCAAGCGGCTTTGCGCCGGACACGGCCAGGTCATTCACAGTACCGTTCACCGCAAGCTCACCGATGGATCCTCCCGGAAACTTTAGCGGTTTTACCACAAAACTGTCCGCAGTAAAAGCCAGCCGGGTGCCGTTCACCTCCAGGCTGGCCGCGTCCGAAAGGGCTTCCAACACCGGATTGGTCAGATATGGCAACAAAAGCCCTTCAATCAAGCGACGGCTGGCCTTGCCGCCAGCGCCATGCGCAAGTTCAATCTGGACGTCTGTGAACCGCACGGTCTTGATCACTAGCCACCCGAAACCGCTTGAACGCGATGCACATAGTTGAAATAGGCGGCGCAAGCTCCTTCAGAGGAAACCATCAGTGCGCCAACGGGGTATTCCGGAGTGCATTTGGAGCCGAAGAGCTTACACTGTACGGGCTTGAGCACCCCTTTAAGAACCTCGCCGCACTGCGCGGCCTTAGGGTCGGTCACACGCACTCCCGGAACGCTGAACTTTGTCTCGGCGTCAAACTCAGCAAAAGCCTCGCGCAGCTTGAGCGCCGACTGGGAAATGAACCCCAGCCCCCTCCACTCGAAATAAGGCCTCAGCTCGAAGACTTCGGCCATGGCTCTCAAAGCAGCCGCGTTGCCTTCCTGCGGGACCACCCGTTTGTACTGGTTTTCCACCTCGGCCTGGCCTTCGGAAATCTGCCGCACAAGCATCAAAAGAGACTGTAACAGGTCCAGTGGTTCGAAGCCCGAGACCACCACGGGCTTGTGGTAATTCTTGGCCACAAATTCATAAGGCCGGCAGCCAATTACGGTGGAGACGTGGCCGGGGCCGATAAAGCCGTCCAAGCGCATGTCCGGAGAATCCAGAATGGCCCGCATGGCCGGGATTATGTTTACGTGATTGCAGAAGACCGAAAAGTTTTTCACTCCCAGGGCTTTGGCCCGGAGCAGGGTAAGCGCGGTGGAAGGAGCGGTGGTCTCGAAGCCAATGGCGAAGAAAACCACCTCGCGCTCCTGGTTCGCTTGCGCCAGCTTGAGTGCATCCAAGGGCGAGTAGACCATGCGCACGTCGGCGCCCTTGGCTTTCATTTCCAGCGGTGTGCCTTGAGTCCCGGGAACCCGCATCATGTCGCCAAAAGCGGCGAGCATCACGTGCGGGTCTTGTGCCATTGATAAGCCGTCGTCCACTCGGCCCATAGGCAGCACACAGACTGGGCAGCCGGGGCCGTGGACCAGTTCAATGTTTTCCGGTAATAAATCTTTCAGGCCAAACCGGTAGATGGCATGAGTATGGCCTCCGCAAACTTCCATGATGCGGAAATGCCGCTCGCCAGCCGCCCGACGCAGTTCTTCGGCGGTCTTTTGGATTAGTACCGGGTCACGGAATTCGTCAACGTACTTCATGCCTCACCCGCTCGCGCGATGGCCACACCCATGTGCACCAGTAAAACATCTCCCGGCCTAGCGTTTTCGATAAAGTCCACCGCTACCTCGGCACGAACTCCCAAGCGGTCCTCGACCATGGCGCTTGCCTCCTTCACCCATATCACCCGCACGGGAACAGCGATATCGCCGCACGTGGAACAGCCGTCTTGGTCCAGTGTGCAAACACCAAAGCGCTCAAGGCTAGTTGAAGTCATAACCCTTTACTTCCTCTAGAGCGGCTTGGGCCTCGTCTAGCATCTGGAGGAGCCGAACCTGTTCTTGCGCCTCGTTTTCACTAATCTTGCTCATGGCAAAACCCACGTGTAGAAGCACCCAATCGCCCGGGCGGATCCCCTCCGGCTTGAGCAGGTCTACATTAATTTTGCGTCGGACCCCTGAAACCTCTACCGTGGCAAAGTGCTCTTCTTCATCCAAGAGCTCGACAATCTGACCGGGAATTGCTAGGCACATGGGTTCCTCCAAAGCTTGAATCTAATTGTAAATCCATCCAAAGACTTTATAAAGCAGCTGTGGAGCAGAAAATATCCAGCAAGCTGAAAATTATTTGACACGTGAATGCGGCATAGCGTACTATATTTAAACAAGACAATCAAGAAGCAGCTAAAAGCGTTTGATACTTTGGGCCCTTTGGAGGAAAAACATGCAGCGGATTGCGGTATCTGGTAAGGGGGGCAGCGGCAAGACCACCATCGCCGGAACGCTCGCGCGGCTATCGGGACGGAAACTAGGGCACGTGTTGGCGGTCGACGGTGACCCCAATCCCAACCTGGGCCGTGCCATGGGCATCCTTCGGGAAGGTCCTTGGCCCCTGCTTCCCCCGGACACCATGAAAGTTGAAGAGATAGACGGAAAAAAGGTATCCCGACTTGGCAAACCGATTAGAGAAATTCTTGCTACGCACTCGATAACCGGCCCAGACGGTGTTCGGCTGCTAGCACTGGGCGAGGTTGAGGCTTCTGGAAAAGGTTGTCTTTGCAGCCGCCATGCCATGGTACGGGAAATTGTCGGTGCGGCCATGGAAGAAGCCAACGAACCGGTAGTGCTCGACATGGAGGCTTCACTCGAGCACATGCGGCGGGGAACCGTAAAGCACGTGGACAAACTCCTTGTGGTCACCGAACCTTACTATCGGGCGCTGGAGTCAGCCGGTCGGCTGGTGAGGCTTGCTCGTGAACTTGGGCTGGCCAAAATTTACGCGGTGGCCAACAAGGTGCGCTCTCCCACAGAGGAAGAGGTTATCAAGGACTACTTTGCCAACCTCGAGGTCCCCATTATTGCCATTATTCCCTTCGACGACTCCGTTACTGAGGCCGACCTGGAAGGAAAAGCAGTCATCGACCACGCACCAAACGGAGCGGTGGTCAAAGCCGTCGATGGCATGCTAAACCGGCTAATGGCTTAGGAGGATCCATGGTTCAAACACCGGAACAACCATCCACACCAACAATCCCAGGTCTTCGAAAAACCTTGGCAGGCATAGACAAAAAGTACACCGAGGTGCACGCCTTCTGGCTTGCCGGCATGAGCTGCGATGGCTGCACAATTGGGGTTTCGGGTGCCACCAAGCCCTCGGTCGAAGCCTTACTAACCGGCAGCCTGCCGGGCTTGCCAAAAATCATCCTGCATCATCCAGTTTTAGCAGTTGAAGCTGGACATGACTTCACCCACTGGTTTTACAAAGCCTGGAAGGGAGAGCTCGACGCGCCTTACGTACTAATTCTGGAAGGTTCGGTTCCAGACGAGTCGCTGAACACCAACAATGGCGGCTATTTTTCGGGCCTCGGGGCCGAGACCAAAGACGGTTCTCACGACCCCTGGGCCGAACAACCCGTCCCTGTGGCCACCTGGATCAGCCGCTTGGCACCAGGAGCAGCAGCCTCGATAGCCGTAGGTACTTGCGCCACCTGGGGCGGCATCCCGTCGGCTTTTGGCAACCCCACAGGCGCCATGGGACTAATGGACTTTTTGGGTAAGGACTACCGCGGCGTGCTGGGTTTGCCGGTTATCAACATTCCGGGTTGCTCGCCGCTGGGGGACAACATTACCGAGACCATTGCAGTGGTGCTGATGTTCCTACAAGGTCTCGGTCCGCTGCCTGAGTTTGACGAGTTAGGCCGCCCAGCTTGGCTCTTTCGCGAGACTGTCCACCGCGGCTGCACGCGCGCGGGTTACTACGAGGAAGGTACCTTTGCCCGCGAGTACGGCGACCGCGAGTGCTTGGTGGAAGTGGGTTGCTGGGGACCCATCGTGCAGTGCAACATCGTCTCGCGCGGTGCAATCAACAGTGTGGGCGGCTGCATGAAGGCCGGTGGCATTTGCATTGGCTGTACCATGCCTGGCTTTCCAGACAAGTTTTCTCCTTTCTACAAAGAGCCCCCTGGTGCCAAATTCTCCGGGGCAATTTCCCGAATGAATGGCACCATGGTGAGTACCCTGCGTCGGCTTTCGCAGCGCCAAGCCAACCTGACCGAGCGTTGGAAGAAAACCGGTGTGCCAAGCGGATGGGGCGAGGTCAGCTCTATGAGCCCTCTCGACAAGGTTTACTCCTTCTTCTACGAAAAAATGCAGTTTTGGGGCGGGACCAAGCCTGGCAGCGGGAGGTAAACATGATCTGGCTAGTTTTGGGGCTGATAATCGTGCTGGTGGTAGCGGTTCTGCTCGTCTGGATTTATCAGGAAGCTAAGGGCATCCGCGTTGCTGCGGTCCGGACTTTGGGTGCTGCACAAAAGATCGAAGAGCGCACCCAAGCTCTGTGGAAAATCCCGGAGCTGAACCAACTGCTTGGGACTGGTTATGGGGTACTGGGTTCCGTTGCCCACAAAGCACAGGCTGCCGCCGACGCGGTTGCCCCCGAGGCAGGTAAACAATGACCTGGGTCCTTCTGCTGCTACTGGGTTTGGTCGTGACAGGGGTAGTGGCGCTATTATTGAACGGCATTTTCCGAGAGGCCAAAGCTATTGACGCGGGAGCCTGCGCCATTTGGGATGGCGGCAAACGCGTGGCTAACAATACCGTCCATGTGCCCGATCTAATCCGGACAAATCGCTTTGTGGATGACATTTTGGCTGCTGTTCCGGGGCTCATCAAGAACCTAGAACGCATACGCCAGCACGCCGAAGGCTGTCCCGGCTGCCCCAATTGTGTGGTCGGAGGGAAAATATGACCCTGCTCGCACTGCTCACCTTGTTGCTGTTCGCACTCTTTGCGGGTGTTTTGGTCTATTTTCTTACCGGTATTGCGCGTAGGCTTGAAAGCATTGGGGCCAGAGAACCTTCAACTGTGGGGCACCGCAGCGCTTATCCCAGTCACTTGGCCCGAATTGCTTTGGGTGTGAGCGCCATCGATAGGGAAGTTTCGGCTCTCTCCCAAGAAGCACCCAAGCTCAATGAGCGCCTGGAAAGGTTGGTGGAGGGACTCGGGGCCATCAAAAACTCAGTAGAAGGAATCATTCAAGCTGTCAAACGACAGGGGGCCTACTAATGGAAGGGGCTTATTGGATTTGGGGTCTGGGGCTAGTGATCGCTTATCTAGCTATACCGCTCTTGGCCTGGCTCCTACTCAGAATTCTGCGAGCTGCTCTGAAAATTGAACGTTATGCCCGCGCTTCACGCCAATCCACCCTCGCCATCAACAAGCACCTTAATAACATCGCCGCGCTCGAGGTCACCGAGGCCGGGCTAAAAAGCGCCAATGCACTTGCCAAAGATGTTGCGACCAGTGCCGAGGCGCTAGCGAACTTGCTAGCGCGCCGAGCAGGAGGTGGAGCATGAACATCTACCAGACGCTGACCATCATCTGGGTTGCAGCGGTGGTGCTTGTGTTGGCGGTCGCAGCAATTGGCACTGGGCTTGCGCTCCGCAGGGCGCGTGGGCACTTGGGGGGCGTGGCGCAGGACTTGGAAAAAGTCTCTGGACAAGCCGCTCCACTCGAACCCAAGCTGGAATCGCTGATAAGCGAACTACAGGGGGTGGCCCAGTCGCTCATTCGCATAGATGCCGCTCTCGGCAGAATTCTGGAAGTCGTGGGTGGGCTGGTAGCTCGCAAATAGCGCCTGGCAGGTAGTGGAGGAATAAATGTGCTTTGAACATCTACCCATCGAGTTCGACGTTGAAGGACGGGCACGCCTCAGGGCGGGCGTTCGTGACCCCTACGCCTACCAGGTGCAGCCCCTGGGCGACCAAGAAGATCGCCTAAAGGACCTCTTGGCCCGCAACGGGTTCATAAAGTCGGTCGACTATGACCCGGTGACACGGGTAGCAGGTGCGCTGGCTTTCCACAGCGTGGTGGACCTGGAAAAGCGCTCGGTGCTTTCGGCCAACAGCATGGCCACCATCTTCCGCGGCTACGAAGTGGTGCTCAAGGGCCGCGACCCACGAGATGCCATTTTTATTTCCAGCCGCGCCTGCGGTGTATGCGGTGGCGTACACGCCACCGTTGCGGCCGAGGCCATAGAAATGGCCTTCGATACGCCGCCACCGCCGTTAGGCATTCTTCTTCGCAACATGCTCCTGGCCATCGAATATTTGTACGACCATCCCCTGCACCTATTCCTGCTGGCCGGACCTGACTATTCCGAGGCATTAATCCGTTCCACCAATCCTTCGCTTTGGGCCAAGGCGGAAAAAGCACCTGCCCACCGGACTGAACAGCACGGCTACCGTACTATGGCCGACCTGCTCAAGGACATGAATCCGCTTTCTGGCAGCCTCTACGTTGAGGCCTTGCACATGACGCGTGTGGCCCGCGAAGCCTATGTGCTCATCGGTGGCAAGTACCCTCACCCGGAAACGGTTACCCCCGGTGGTATTAGCGCTACTATCACTCTACAGTTGATGAACGAGGTCTACCAGCGTCTACAGCAGTTCTTCGACTACTCGAAGAAAGTTGTCGCCATCTGGGAAGACCTCACGCAGTTCTTCTACGAAGCCGACCCCAAGTACAAACTCTGTGGCGCCCGCAACAAAAACCTAATTGATACCGGCGTCTGGGACGACCCAGAAAGCTATGACGCTAGCTACAAAAATCTGAATGCCTGGGGTGACCGCCGCTGGGCCACGCCCGGCGTTATTATTGGCGGCAAGCAGGTTACCACCGGGTTACAAAACATCAACATCGGTTTGGAAGAATTTATTGAGCACTCGTATTACGACGATGCCGCCGGCAACCGCTTCCACACAGACCCATCGGGCGCACCGCTTTCGCCCAACCATCCCTGGAACCGCGAAACCAAACCGCGCCCCGGTCCCCAAAATTGGAAAGACCGTTACTCCTGGAGCACTACCCCTCGCTGGGACCGCCATTCGTGCGAAGCCGGGGCGTACGCGCGATTGTGGAACACAGCTGCCGCCAACAAACTGCCATTCCGGCGCTTTATAGACCCCGATGGACAAAGCCTGAAAATTCTGGTGCCCGAGGCCAAGATGCCCGAGATGGTCATGGAGTGGAAGATCCCTGCAGACTGGAATGCCTTCGAGCGTAACCTTGGCCGGGCCTACTGCATTCCATTCAGCGCCATGGCCGCCATGGACAACTGGCTCCTGGCCATGGACCGCCTGAAGCAAGGCGATACCAAAGTCGCCAATCCGGTCAATCTCTCGCGCAAAGGTACACACATTGGCGTGGGCTTCTGGGGTGCTGGCCGTGGCTTCTTGACGCACCATCTGGTGGTAGACAACGGCGCGATCGCTAACTACCAAATCTGCACACCGTCCACCGTGAACGCCGCCCCACGCGATCCCTGGGGCAACCCTAGCCCCTACGAAGAAGCGGTGATGAAAACACCTATTCTGGAGGAGTTTGACACACCCGAAAACTACAGTGGTATTGATATCTTGCGCGCCATCCGCAGTTTTGATCCGTGCATGCCCTGCACCACCCACATCATGGTGGACAAACACGACCACGTGGTTACCCGCGAAGTGAACACCTGTGGCTGTGGGGTTTGAGACTTCTATTGTGTTGGAGGCGAACAATTCCCCTCGGCCAGTTGTTCCAAAGCCCCCCTACTCAAGAAGTTGGTGGGAATTCGTACCGTACTCGGTCCCACAGTCTGGTTGTGTGCAAACCACACTAGGCTTGACGAAACACAATGGCAACATCTGAACCAAAAACTCTCATTGCAGGTGTTGGCCACCGTTTCTGGCGCGATCGCTCGGCTGGCCCGGTATTCACCGACTGTCTTGCAAAAATACACTGGCCTTCAAATGTAGTGGTCAGCGACTACAGCTTTGGGGCTATTGCTATGACCTACCAGCTTCAGGACGACAGGTACGCAAGGGCGCTTTTCATCACCTCCGAGGTTCGAGGACGTAAACCAGGAACCCTGCACGCCTACCGTGGTATTCCTGAACTACCAAGCTCCCCTCAGGTTTTGCAGGAGTACATGAATGAAGCGGGCTCAGGGGTAATTGCCATAGACCTTCTGTTGGTTATTGCAAGGCAGTTCGGGGCTCTGCCGCCCGAGACCTGGGTGCTCGAGGTAGAACCCGTGGAAGCGGAGGGCACCCTGGGGCTTACGCCGCAGGTGCAGGCGCTGTACCCTATAGTTGAGCAATTGGCGGTAGACTTTTCTAAAGGTGGCAGACCAGTGGAAGGAGTCTTGGCGTGACGGTTGACGACTTGCGCTTGCGCGATGAAATTCTGCAGGTGCTTTACTGGTTGAAAGGCGAGGGGCTTTCCGATTCCGCCACCACCCATCAGGTATCGGTGTTAATTGGTTGTACAAAGAAAGACGTGGAGCGCGTGCTGGCCCAAATGCAAACGGACGGTCTGGCAAACCTGAGAGCCCGGGACGAAGTGATTGAGCTAACGGAATTTGGTAGCAAAGAAGGCGGGCGCCGTTTTGGCGACGCCTTTGCCGACCTGACCCATGCCGCCCACGGAGCCTGTGAACCAGACTGCGAAGACTGCCTGGTAAACGGCCCGGAGTACTGTTCAGCTCATCGGCATGACCATCAGCACTAAGGCGGAGGCAGAGAGCCAGTGAAACCCTCGCTTGATGAGCTGATACACGAGCTGAATGCGCGGATTCAAAACTTGGAAGCCTTGCCTTTACCGCAAGTCCGCGAAGAAGTTTTTGCGGTGCTCAACCTCACCGACTTCATTCACCGGCAGGGAGTAGAACAGCTTGCCAAACACTTAGTGGAGCGCGGAGCTCTGGAAGAACTTTTGCAAGACCCGGCGATTTCGCTTTTGTTTACCCTTTACGACCAAAACCCCAACCACCAAGCCAGCTTGGCCGAACATGCTTTGGAGTTGGTGCGACCCTACATGCAATCGCACGGGGGAGAAGTGGAAGTTGTGGACGTTCAGGAAGGAGTTGTGCATGTGCGGCTGCGAGGTGCGTGCAAAACTTGCGCGGCTTCAACAGCAACACTCAAACACGGCATAGAGGTGGCACTGCGCCAGGGGTTGCCGGGATTTAAAGAGGTAGCAGTACACGAGTCAGAACCAGAAGAAAGCTCTGGGCTTCTCGAGCTTCCCATGGCGGGACATACGCCGGTGACGGTCAAGGCGCCGGTGTTTGCGCAAGTGGGCTTATTTTCCTCGTTGCCGGAAGGTAAACCGATACTGGTTCAGCTTGGTGAGAAAAATATTTTGCTGGTTCGCTTGGGGCCCGAAGTAAATGCATTCGACGCTACTTGTCCAGTTTGCGGGCGGGGACTCGAGGCCGCCAAACTTTCAGCTAACGTGCTTGTTTGCCCTTGGCAAAACTGCGCGTACGATGCACGCAGCGGCCGGAGGGTAGACGGCCAGGCGGGCCCCCACCTTCGCGTCTACCCCGTAAGCGTGCAAGGTGAGTGCGTACTGCTGGCCGCCGATCTGGCTCCCCGAGCGATTATTTCTGAGCGGCCATGATTCTGGTCGTCGGTTTTGGCAACGTGCTACACAGCGACGACGGTTTTGGTGTGCGGCTGCTAGAAAGACTGCGACGAAATCCTAATCTTCCTTCGAACGTACGCTTTCTAGATGCAGGTATCGGTGGTATTCACTTCGTGCAGGAGCTTTTGCAGGAACACGAAGCAGTGGTGATTCTAGATGCGCTCGAGGGCAAAGTTCCTGGAGAGGTAAGGGTGCTCGAGGCCAAAGTAGCAGACCCCCGTACCCTTCCTTCAAGAGCCCAGAGGGATGTTTTGGCCGATATCCATTACACAGAACCGGGACGCGCCATGGCCCTGGCCAAAGCGTTGAATAAGCTGCCGAAAGAAACCTATATCGTCGGTTGCGTATCCAAGGTTATCGATTTAAACATCGGCTTGTCGCCGGAAGTGGAAGCAGCCCTGCCTGTTGCCGAACGGAAGGCGCTTGAATTAATCGAGTCGCTTGCACCGAAGGAATCGGTGCAATGAACTCGCCGCCAAAGAACTAGATTGGTGCCACGCTGAAATTAAGAATTCACGAGGGTACCCAGCTGGCAGAACACCTTGACCACGAGTATGGATATTGGCGCCGGGGCGGCTGTTGTTGTTGGCCTCGCTTGTTCGCGGCGCGCAAGATATAGGGACCGGTCCCGAGCCCAAGACCCAAGCACTGCAAAACAAGCCGAGACGACTCTCGCGATGGCCGTCACGGCCAGCTTTCTGGCAGGCTAGTCCTCCTGTGAGCGTAACGTCACCGATCAGCGGGCAGCAAGTAGGCTTGAGGGCGCTCAGGAAAAAGTTATATGCACCAAAGACGGTGCAGCAGGCTTGAAAACCGCCCAGCACCCGTCTAGCAGCCCTGCATGGCTTCAATTATGAGCGGCCACGCCAGTAGCCGATTGCGTGCTATAATGCCTGTCCACGGGAATCAAATTCCACGTAAAGTCTGGAGGAGGTCGTGGTGATTAAAGAAGCCCCTGTCGTTACCGAGGAGCATGTGAAGCAGGCTGTGGCCTTTCACGGGCACATGTGCCCAGGCCTGGCAATGGGCATTCGGGCCGCCGAGGTCGCCTTGCGAGAAATTGGCCCCCACGCCCAAGACGAAGAAGTGGTGGCGGTCGTCGAAACTGACATGTGCGCGGTAGATGCCATTCAGTACCTGACCGGCTGTACCTTCGGCAAGGGTAACCTGATTCACCTGGACTATGGAAAAAACGCTTACAGCTTCTACCGCCGTTCAGATGGTAAGGCTATTCGCATTGTCTCAAGGCCAGACGCCATTGGACCTCTGAGTGACGAGCACAAGCAGCTTTGGGCAAAACTGCGTGAAAAAAACATGACCGACGCGGACAAGCAGCGTTTCTGGCAACTACAAAACGAGCGGGCTAAATTAATTCTCGAGGCGCCCCTTGAAAAACTATACGATTTCAAACAGCCAATAGGCGATACACCGCGGCACGCCCGCATTCACAACAGCCTGGATTGCGCAGGCTGCGGGGAAAAGGTAATGGAGACCCGCGCCCGCACTTTCGATGGCAACACCTACTGCCTCCCCTGCTTTCAGAAATTAGACCGTCGTAACTAGCGAACCCCAGTCGCCTTGAGATTCAACCTATGGCTTCTTGGTTGGACTTTGTCGTGAAGCAAAAGGAGAGTATGCGTAAGTTCTTGTTGGCTACTTTGATCTTGGTTTTCTTGAGCCCAGCCTTAGCCGCTGGCAGTTACATCCTGGCCCAGAGTGATTCGGGTGCCCCCACTCCGTTTGCCCCACTCCGCCAATCTGGACCTCACTGGGTCGTTACTTCGTTTATCTACGACACCCTGCTTTGGCGCACAGCCGATAAGGCAATTCCCTGGCTAGCTCAAAGCTGGAGCTGGAATGACGCCCGCACCGTACTTACCATCAAGCTGCGCCCAAAAGTAACGTGGCACGATGGTGAACCGTTTACCTCGGAAGACGTCAAGTTCACCTTCGACCTGCTAAAGTCCAAACCGGAACTTTCCAACCAAGCCGACCTGGTGATGACATACCTTGACCACATCGAAACCCCTAACCCCCAAACTGCGGTCATGGTGCTGAAGAAACCCATGGTAGACTTTTTGGAGCGTGTACTGGGCTGGGAGAAAATTATTCCTGCCCATGTCTGGAAGAAAGCCGGGGATCCTCTCAAATACCAGGGACCAGACCGCTTCGTTGGCACAGGGCCTTTCAAGTTCAAGGAGTACAAACCGGGCGAGTTCTACCTCTTCGAGGCAAACCCCAACTACTTTGCCGGAAAACCGAGAATAGACCAACTCATCTTGCGCCAGGTGGCCAATCCGGTTTTGGCCTTGCGCCAAGGCGAGATCGATGCCGCTTCGCTCTCCCCAACCGTGGCCAAGGAGTTTGACGGTAAAGACGGATTCGGCGTGACCGAGGCCAACCCCAGCTACTTCTACACAACGCTCATTTTCAACACCGCTAAAGCTCCTGCCGACAAAAGTGAGTTCCGCCAGGCCATCGCATATGGGGTTAACCGGCAGCGGGTAATTGATCAAGCACTGCAAGGCGATGGCGTCATGGGAAGCTCCGGTACTTTGCACCCCGAGTCCCCGTACTACAGCAAGCAGTTGCCGGATTACGCATACAATCCTGATAAAGCCTTAGAGCTTCTGGGCAAGTTGGGTTACAAGAGCCAAGGCGATGTGTTGCTGGGCCCATCGGGCAAGCAAGCTGAGGTGCCGCTTCTCTGCCGCGGCCAGGACAGCCTTAGGGCTTGCCAGTTAATCCAACAAGACCTTAACAAACTCGGCTTCAAGGTGGAGTTGAAGGTGCTCGAGACTGGGCCCGCCCAGCAGGTGTTGGACAAGGGTGACTTCTTACTCACCTTTAACGGCCATGGTGGTACGTTTGGTTTCTTTGCCAACCCGGACTTCCCGGCTAAAATTTACAAGAACCCCCGTTACGACGAGCTCTACAAGCGCTGGAACGAGACTTCGTCGCAGGCCGAACGGTTAAGGGCTGCGCTCGAGCTCGAGCGTTTGCTCGCCACCGACCTGCCGAAGCTGCCGGTCTACCACCCGCTGTACACAGGTGTGTACCGCGAGAAGGAAGGTATCAAGCTGTTCTGGACGAAAGGCGGGTTGGCTGGACGAGGTGGACCACCCAGCTACTACAACAAGCTCTCGTTTATCGAAGCCAAGTAGATGTTCCGTTTCTGGGCCACAGTGTTGCAGTACTTAGGGCTAGCTTTGCTAGCTCTTAGCCTTAATTTCTTCCTCTTGCGATTGGCGCCTGGAAGTCCGTTGTCTGGGCTTGATCAAAGCGAGTTGGATGCAGCATTAAGCCAACAACAAGAGGAGAGGCTGAAAGCACACTATGGCCTCGACCTACCCCTTCCAGTGCAGTTCTCTCACTACTTTTTGCGGCTTTCCCGAGGCGACTTGGGCCAGTCACTGTACTTCAATCAGCCGGTGGCCCAAGTTGTATGGCCGTACTTGCAGCGGACCCTGTTGTTGATCGGGCTCGGGTTTCTGCCTGCGCTGCTGATAGGCGGCGCGCTCGGCATGCTCTCTGCTCTAAACCACCGCAAACCGTGGGAGCGCTGGTTACTGGGAGGAATGGTGCTGCTGCAATCTTTTCCCCCTTTTCTTATCGCAATTTTATTGCTCGTACTGCTGGCGGTAGTGTTCCCAATCTTTCCAGCGGTTTCCACGATGCTCCCGGGACAAGGTTTGTCCGATAGACTCGAGCGCATGGTACTGCCGGTTTCAGCCTACGCGCTTTGGGAGCTAGGTCTTTTCTACCTGCTGGTAAGAGGATCCTTCCTCGGTGTGTTGGGCCAAGAGTTCATCTCCTACGCACGCGCAAAAGGCTTGCCCGAACGCACGGTAGTTTTGCGTCACATACTGAGGGCCGCACTCCCGCCCCTGATAGCTCGCACCGCGCTCATCCTAGGGGTTTCCTTTGGCGGAGTGTTTTTCATCGAATCGGTGTTTAGCTATCCGGGCCTGGCCAGTTTGGCTCTTACGGCCATTGCACGCGTAGACTACCCGCTAATCGAGGGTATTTTCTTGCTTACGCTCGGTATGATCCTACTATTCAACCTTCTTGCGGATTTGCTGGTAGCCAGGTTTGACCCGCGCACGCAGGAGGCCGCGTGAGGATTGTTGCTCTACTTTGTGCGCTGGTACCGCTAAGTCTTTTGCTGCTGGGCTTTGTTTTGCCGCGTGCCGAGGCCATTCATCCGCCCTTCAGCCCACCGGGTCGGGGAAACCTACTGGGTACGGACGATGTTGGACAAGATATTTTCAGCCAGCTTGCAAGTGGCGGTCTGACCACCATAGGGGTGGGTGCGGCAGCCGGAGTATTAGCTACACTGTTTGGGCTGTTGGTTGGCGGCGCTGCAGGCTACTGGCCCCGCCTCGAGACCGGCCTGACGCGGTTCACCGACCTAATACTGACTTTTCCCCGCCTGCCCCTTTTGGTTTTGCTCAGCCTCTATCTGAAGCCAAACCCACTCAACGCCGTAGTGGTGCTTGCGTTGTTTGGTTGGCCCAGCAGTGCGCGCACGGTGCGCCCGGCAGTATCGGGTCTGCGCGAGGCAGGCCATGTGCAAATAGCAAAAAGCATGAACGCCAGCGGGCTTTACATAATCTTCCGGCACATTTTGCCGCAGCTCACACCGCTAATCTTGGTACAACTGTTGCTGGAGATTCGGTTTGGAATGGTGGCACAAACTGGCCTGGCATTTTTAGGCCTGACCGACCCCAGCGTTCCCAGCTGGGGGCTCATGCTCTTCCAGGCGTTTCGGCATCCCCAAACTTTCTTAGGGCCTTACTGGCTTTGGACAGTTTTACCACCGGCGCTTGCCTTGGCACTAGCCGTGCTAGCGCTATCGCTAAGCTTGCTGACGGATGAGCGGCAGCTCGATCCACGCTTACGCAGAGAAACCACATGATGCTTTCTGTGAACAAACTGACTGTGGCTTTTGCCGGCAAAGCTAAGTTTGCGCCGGTGTTGGAAGATCTTTGGCTCGAGCTCTGCTCTGGGGAGACTGTGGCGCTCGTCGGTGAATCCGGTGCGGGGAAATCGGTCTTCATCGAGGCGGTGTTGCGCCTGCTGCCCGCCAGCTGCCGGGTGACAGGTGAGATCCACTACCAGGGCCACAATCTATTGGCGCTACCCCAATCAGAATTCCGACGATTCCTCGGGCGTGAGTTGGCCTGGGTTCCACAAAGTGCATCGGGCGCTTTGCATCCGATGCTGCCGATTGGACTGCAGTTGATGGAGCCGCTTCTTGCCCGCGGTATGAAGCGGCAAGCAGCTTGGGCGGAAATCGAACCCCTGCTGGAGTCTCTCGACTTGAAACCTGCCCGCCAGGTTGCACAAAGCTATCCGCACCAACTTTCGGGCGGGATGCGCCAGCGGGCTTTGGTCGCGGCCGCCCTGGCACAAAAACCCAAGGTGCTTTTGGTGGACGAACCCACCAAAGGCGTGGACACCGAGCGCAGGCAGCAAGTGATAGCGCTTTTCCAGGAAGCCAAGCAGCTTCAACCTGAACTTTCAGTATTGGTTGTCAGTCACGACCTAGATTTGGTGGAAGCATTGGCCGACCGTGTGGTGGTGCTCTACGCAGGACAGTTGGTTGAAGCCACAAGCAGGAAAGCCTTCTTTAGCGAACCCATGCATCCATTTGCCAAAGCACTGCTGGCGGCCTTGCCCAAAAACGGCCTCGAGGCCTTGCCTTGGGCGGAAAGCCGGAGTGTGACAGGCTGCCGCTTTCACCCGCGTTGTCCCATAGCCCTGGAGCGTTGCCAGTCCGACGAGCCGCAAGTAACCCTTCACGAGCACACCCACGTGAGGTGCTGGCTGTATGCAAGTTGAGGTCAGCCAACTTTCCAAACGCTACCGGCGCAATTCCGTGCTGGATCGAGTAAGTTTTTCACTTGGCGCCGGGAAAGTACTGGCCTTACTAGGCCCATCAGGTTCCGGAAAAAGCACTCTTCTTCGCTGTTTGCTGGGGCTGACACGAGCAGATTCGGGGACTATTTCTTTGAACGGCCAGGACTTGGCGCTTTCCAAACGTCATCGCTTTCTGGCTTATCTGCCCCAGCACCCCGAAGTCTGCTTCAATCCTCGATGGATTCTTGAACAGAGTCTGCTCGAGCCGTTTCACTTACTTAAACTTGAAACCACTGGACAGAGCCCCAAGGAGCGCCTACTCGACATCAGTCGTTCCGTTGGTTTTGCTCCGCGGTGGTTTTCGCGGTATCCGCACGAAGTTTCTGGCGGGGAATTGCAGCGCGCTGCCTTGGTGCGGGCCATAGCGGCCTCGCCCAGGTTTTTATTGGCCGACGAGCCCACCTCCATGCTTGACCCGATACTCTCTGCCAGTGTGATGCAATTGCTCTTAGGTTTGGTGCGTGAACGGGGTCTGGGCCTGTTGTTCACCACCCACGACCCCGAGTTAGCCAAACTGGTCGCCGACCACGTGCTGAATTTGCGCAATGGGAAACTTTCGGGCTAGACATTTCTGCAAGAGTCAAGGTTGGCTGCTACCCGGCAGCCCCGGCCTGACGCGAATTAATTTGACTACGTCCCCGAACCACTGCCTTGTACGTCTCTTCGCTTTGGTAGTCAGTCAAGAGCTAATTAAACTAGAATCAAGAATTTACGCCGTCCAGGAATAGATAAGCCAACATAAAGCATAAAGCTAGCAGCACGACCTCAAGCGACGCAAAAAGTGTTGTCCAGCAGATCCTCGGCATCCGGCCAAGCAGGCAGGTTTCAGCCGGCAGGGCACCCAGCGATACCAATGCCCCGTTTGCTGCAAGACCTTCGTGTGGCAGCCCAAACCGCCTGGTCGGCGGTGTGATTTGTATGCTCAAACGTTACTTTTTAGAGGGCTGGGCGCTGCGGTAACTGGCGGTGCTGGCCGGATGTACCCTCCAGACCGTCAAACATCAGCTGGATTGGCTGCTGATCAGCCCGCCCCTAACCCTCAACCTCGAACCCCGAGACGCACTCATCCTGAATGCCAGTTGGAACCATCGCCGCTGGTGCCTGTTCTTGTACCGCAACCAGCAGGGGAAAAACTTGCTTGGCGTTTGGCCGAGGGAAGCGCTACGAGGCCGTCCGCGAAGATCTTTTGCAACTCAAGAACCAAGGCTATGAACCCGTCTCCATTGTCTCGCGCGGGCACAAAGCCATCCTGAAGGCGGTGAACAAGGTCTTTTCCAAGGTTCCCCAGCAGTGTTGTCTGGGCCACATCATCCGACAATGCACCCTGTGGCTTACCCACAGGCCCAAGACTGAGGCCGAAAAGCCCTGCGGCAGTTGAGGTTGAGGCACAGGACCGAGAGCAGACAGAAACCTGGGAAGCGGGGCTTGATCAGTGGACCCGGTATCAGGCACTGCTCAAGGAGCGGACCTATCACACCGATCCAACCGCAAAACAGCAGCGCTGGTGATACGCCCGCCGCAAGCCGCACCGGATTTGGCAGCTTGTTTAGAGCAGCCGGCCCTGCCTGTGGGCCTGGCTGGAGCGCCCCGGAAGGAATCCCGCGTACCACCAATGGGCTGGAGGGTAGGGTCCATTTACCGCTCAAAGACTTGCTCGGGCGGCATCGGGCTGGAGCCAAGAGCGTCAACAGCAAGCCATCCCTTGGTGGATCTATTTCCGAAATACCGGCCTTTCCGCAACACGAAAACTTAGTTAGCACCACAATTTACTTTTGAGGAGATGCTCCTAAAGCTGTCTTCGTGGAGGAAAACCGGCCTCAGTGTTAGGTCGACCTGGCCTTTTTGTAGTGGGCATTTACCGTTACCCGATATCCAGTTTCAGCGAGAACCAGCACGTCCGAGGTAGGTATCACCGGGAATAGACCGTAGTTTGCTACTCGCGTATCTAACTCGTCGGGCTCTAGCAGCAGCATCCTGCGGTCGGAGTCGAATCCTTGAAACATGTGCGGTTCGCCGTCCAGTCTTGGCAGCGGAACACCATTCGGTTGTGACCGCGGGCTGAAATGAGCGACTAGAATTTCGCCGCCGGGTCTCAAAACTCTGGCGGTTTCGGCAATTGCACTGTGCCACTGTGATTCATTTTGCGCTCCGTGAAAGATTCCCAAGGCGATGATCAGATCAAACGTGTCGGAGGCAAAACACTGCTGGTCTTGCATCTGACCCTGCCGAACACGCCGCAAAGCTTCTTGCTCACCCACGTACGGAACTACCTGCTCACGCGTTTTGGCAATCATGGCACTTGAGGCATCGAGGGCAAAGAAGTCGAATCCTTGCTCGGCCAGCCAGGCAGTATTACGACCCCCGGCGGAGCCCAAGTCCAGGACGCGAGTAGTTTTGGGTTTGTCTCTTAGCCAAGCCAACATGCGGTTGTCGGGTGGCCTCGAGGCAAACATTTCGACGATCTCGGGACGTTCCCAAAACGGAAGCGATTCGCTCATGGCAATACTCTAGTTGAAAGTACAGAGATAGACTGGCCTTTTTTTGCTGCCAATATCAATGGGATAGCCTAAGACCCGGCCTGGCAGTGCATAAAACTGCTCATGCTTTGCACGCTTCCACAGGCTTTTCTGAGGTAATTTTGGAGCCGGAGGTCGGATTTGAACCGACGACCTACCGTTTACGAAACGGTTGCTCTACCGCTGAGCTACACCGGCAAACCAGTTGCCCGAACCGAGCCGCAGGGCGGGAATAAACTGTTTCTGCACCTTGATACTGCCCAGATACTCCGCTCCCCGCCAGCGCCCAAGTATTCTAGCCGCTCTCCCCGGCGCGGGCAAGGAGAGGTAGCATAGCCTCTTGTGGGTTCGCATTCAGACCCTGGCCTCCCTATCGGCGTTTTTGACTCCGGTGTGGGAGGGCTCACGGTTCTTTCCGCGCTGCAAAGGGCGCTGCCAAAGGAGGATTTTCTGTACTTTGGCGACACCGCCCGCGTGCCCTATGGCTCCAAGCCGCTCGAGATGGTGCGGCGGTTTGCCTGGGAAATTAGCGGCTACTTAATCCACCAAGGCGTCAAGGCGATTGTAGTAGCCTGCAACACCGCTTCTTCCGCTGCGTTGCCGGAGCTTTCCGGAAGCCTTTCGGTACCGGTGTTCAACGTTTTGGAACCAGCGGTGGCGGAAGCCAAAGCTGTCGGCGGCCAGGTGGGGCTTATCGGCACCGAAGGAACCATCAAGAGCGGCTCGTACCAGAAGCAGTTCGACGAGGAAATTTGGTCGAAGGCGTGCGCGCTTTTTGTTCCGATTGTCGAGGAAGGCCTGTGGGCCGATGCCGTCGCAAAGCGGGTCGCCGATTATTACCTGCACGATGCGCCCAAAGATCTGGGCACGCTGATTCTCGGCTGTACCCACTATCCTTTTCTAAAGCCGGTGATTGGCGAGGTGTTGCCGGGGGTTCGGTTGATAGATTCCGCCGAGGCCACCGCCAAGGTGGTGAAAGCGGGCATCAAGAAAAACCCCGCGGGCGCGGGAAGCGTGAAGCATTTTGTGACGGGAGACCTCGAGGCCTACACCGTGCTGGCTCGCAGGCTTGGGGTCGAAGTCCAGCAAGCTGAGCGCGTTCCGCTCGATGAGTTATAGAATCCGGGTATTCGGTACACCCCAGGGGACCCCATGACCCGTAAAGACGGACGCGGCGCACTCGATATCCGGCCAATAAAACTGCACTTGAACTACAACGCTTACGCCGAGGGTTCAGCTCTGGTGGAGCTGGGCAACACGCGTGTGCTGGTAACGGTCACACTGGCCGATGGCGTGCCCCGGCACGTCTCGGGGCGCGAAGGCTGGCTGATGGCCGAGTACAGCCTGCTTCCAAGGGCCACCCCCGAGCGCAAAGAACGCGAGCGCCAAAAGCTGAATGGGCGCACCGCTGAAATTCAGAGACTCTTGGGCCGCTCTTTCCGCGCGGCGCTCGACCTCAGTTTTTTC
>JAMCQK010000105.1:0-852 GCA_023382135.1 Deinococcus sp. | reverse complement strand
TACCCGGGTAGCGGCTCTGCTGGGGGGGCTATGCGGCTCTTCACCATGCACTGGATGTGCTGGTGCGCAAAGGAAAGTTGGACGAGTGGCCGCTGACCGAGTTCGCTGCGGTCAGCGTGGGCTGGTTGGGCGCGGAAGATATTGTTTTAGACCTTACACAATACGAGGACCAGGCCGCGCTCGCAGACCTGACGGTAGTGGCAACCCAGACTGGCGAGGTGATTGAGGTTCACGGCGGGGGCGAGGGCAAACCAGTCCCACAGGAGGTATACCGGAGGATGCTTACGGCAGGCCTCGAGGCCGCCCCCCGCATGGTGAAAGAAATCCACGCTCTTTTCAAACAAGCCTGATGGCCAAAGCGCCCACCCAAGCCAGCGTAGAATGGGCCCGATGCGGTTGGTGATCGCAACCTCTAACCCTGGCAAGTTTCGAGAGCTTCGCGAAGGACTGGCGCCTTTGAGTTGGGAGTTTTCTTCTCTGCTTGACTACGATCTCAAGCTTCCCGCCGAAGACGGGCTAACCTTCGAGCACAACGCGCTTTTGAAGGCAGCCTATGTGGCGCTCAAGACTGGCAACCCCGCGTTGGCGGATGACTCCGGCCTCGAGGTCGAAGCCTTGGGCGGCGAACCCGGCGTCTACTCCGCCCGCTATGGCAACAGAAAAACCGACCTCGAGCGCAACACTTTTTTGCTCGAGCGCATGAAGCACCTCCCCACCGAACAACGCAGAGCCCGTTTTGTGGCAGTCTTGGCGCTGGCCCATCCGGACGGAAAGATGGAAACTTTTCGCGGTGAGACCGAAGGAATTATCCTCGAGGCTCCGCGGGGCGAGTGGGGATTCGGCTATGACCCC
>JAMCQK010000048.1 GCA_023382135.1 Deinococcus sp. | reverse complement strand
AGTGCCTAGGGGGCAAGAACACTAACCACTGGTGCCACTTCTTTCTCGTAAACTGTTTGCGCATCTTTCAGATAGGTCCGGCTATCTTCTTGGTGGCCCGCTTGAACCAGAGCCAGCGCCTTGGCAACCTCCACCCGGACTTCATTCAGCGCGCCTAACCACTGATTGGCGCTTTCAAAGCCTAGCTTGCTGAGCACCGGCGCAATCCGCTTGGCAAGCTCTGGGTTAACCCCGCGAACTGTTCCAACCTGTACGCCTGCCTGTCCACGTTCTGGCGAGGAAGATACCGGGGCGGCTATCGGTTTCGGACTGGACAACTCTTCTTGGGTCTTGGGCAAGGGGGTCGCCGGCACAGGCTTAGGAGCGGGCGCCTTGGCGGCTTCTTTAGCAGCCGCCGGGGCGGGCTTGGGCGGGGCGATTTTCTCGTTATTTGCGCTTGCCGACTGGGTTTCCGTGTTCTTGAGAAACTGGCCAGCGTTCTGCAAGAGCAGCCTGACGTCCTGCTGGAAACCCGCTTGGTCGCGAGCGGAAAGTTTCACCAAGGCGTTAATGAACATGCTGGCGTCAAGTCTGCCGGCACGGGGCGAGTCTTGCACCGCGAGGAAAAGCCCATAAGAGCGGGTGACCGCCAGGTAGGCCCTGGTGGGGCTGGTCTCCGCCTGGGCTTGCCGCAAAGCGCTGGAAATGCCCCGAGCGTAGCTCTGCTCAAACAAGTTGCGGACGCGGCCGATGTTTCCCGCCGAGGACAGGGTGCTAGCTTGGGACTGGACCGAATTGGAAAACCCGGCGGACTTCACTAGCCGGGGAAGCAGGCTAGCCGCCTCGGTGGCGTTGCCCGCGCTCAGGGCGCTAAAGTAGGCGTCGTAGAGCGCTTTGCCAAAAATGCTCTTGATCACTATGCCGCGGGCCTCGAGGTCTGCCGAACTCTTTCTCGAAAGCGCCTGTTTGGCATCGGCCAAGGCCTGCAAGATCCCGCTCACCAGTTGCGGGGGAAGCCCGGCGGATCCCTTGCGGAACGTGTCCTCGGCGCCAGCAATAACACGTAGCGCCTGTGAGGGGTTGTCCGCCTGCAATGCCAGGGCCCGCGCCATGGAAGAAGACACCTGGTCATAGAGGCTGCCGAGTGAAGCGGCAAATGCCACAGTCAACACCACCGCCAAAGCCGCAAGTAAACGTTTCATCCTAGACCTCCTGGCGCTCCGGGGCAGATGCCTTAGGTTCCATCCTGCGCAACCGGTAAATGAGCTCTCCCAGATTGGCTTCTTTCCGGGCCGCTACCCCGATCCAGCCTTGGCCAAGTGGCCGGATGACCATCTGGGCCTTTTCCACGACAGTGTAAAACAGCCGGTAGCCTTTCTTGGTCAAAACCGACCTATGCACGCTCGCTACCATAGCGGCAAGCTCTGGGTTCAGGCCGGGCAGGCGGGCCTCGCGGGCGGAGCCCGAGTCAATCATTACGCCCAGCACGCCCTGGATCCGGGCGACATCTTGGATGAGCTGGCGCCTGGTTTCCGGGGTGGAAAGGTCAACATAGTTGGACTCAAACAGCAGGGTTTCGCTGGAGTTGTGGTGAGCCCCCTGGGCAAACTGGTGCGGGGCTTCCAGCTGAAGGGCCTGGACCAGGGCCATCAGCCTGGGTGGCCTGCCGATAGGCAGAATGTCGCCCAGTTCCTTGAGCAACGGGCCCTCTACCAGCCTGACCCAGTCACTCGCCACCATGTCTGGCGCGTTCAGGTTGGCGTTCCTCAAGACACGGTCCAGCAGCCTTTCAGCCGCAGTGGGAGACACCAGGTCGGAAAGGGCGTCAACAATTTTGCGAAAAGTTTCCACTTGTTCCGCCTAACTTTTGGATTATACGCGCTGGACCTTGCCAACTCCGGGTCAAACGTGTACCATGTCCCCTGCCTGTTTTTTGGGCTTTTGGTGGGGTGTCGTCTAACGGCAGGACTGCGGATTCTGGCTCCGCCAATCGTGGTTCGAATCCACGCACCCCAGCCAAGTTGCCCGCCCAGGCCGGCTTCGCCGGCCGCGCGGGGCGACCAACGGGAGTGAGTTGCTCGATCACTGGAATAAGCGAGCCGCGTCGTCCAGAGCCTGTTGAGTTCGATAGACTTGGAAAACCTGGCCCCATCGACTAGCGGTCAGGTCACCGCCCTTTCAAGGCGGCGGCAGGGGTTCGAATCCCCTTGGGGTCACCAGCGTTTCGGGGCTTTGGGTGTACACCCAAAGCCTTTTTCGCTTCAGGTTGGCGCTGTCTGAGGCCGCCCCCAGCGCCACGACTCAACCGTTTTCATGGGTATTCGGCCTTACCGTGAACGGGGTTTGGCACTTGGCGGTTTGGCTCTTTACCCTGGCGCCTTGGGGGGGCTTTGACTTTTTTTATTCGGGCAAAGTTTTCCGGGCGTGGTGGCGGCGGGCAGGACTTGGTTTGGTGGCAGAAATAATTGCCGGCGCTAACCACCCCAGGCCTGATTTCGGTGGAGGCTCTGGGCAAGGCCAATTCCTTAGAGCACTAGCGAGCGGGTGAAAGCCGAGTGCCCTAAAGACCACAAAGGCCACGCTTTCTGTAGGCCGCACCGGCAACTTCTGGCAAAAATTCTCCGACCGCTTCGAGACTGTTACCAGGGTGTAGGATTTGCTCCCAGGATTCAACTACCACGTGATCTACTCTTTCTCAAAGCCTGGATAAAAGCCGTTGGATGCCCAGGCGGGGTTCCAGGGGGGATAGGTCTACGTCTACGGTGCTGGATGATCAGCCTGGGTTCAAGGTGAAGCACAGGGCAGCCCTGCCTGGTCCAGCTTTCCGTCCGTCCCAGCTTCAGCCACTGCCTAAAGCGCCGGTAGGCCCTTTCAAGGTACCATTGCCTTGGTTGTAACCCACTTTATGAAGCTTCGCACGTCCTCGCTCCTGATCATTGCTACCCTCTTGCTGGCAGCCTGGTTTCTGGCCCAGCCCTACATCATCGTCTCCCAGATGAGCAGGGCCGCCAAAGCGGGTGACACTAACGCGCTTTCCCCGCACGTGGACTACCCCGCGCTTCGCGAGAGCATCAAAAGCGCGCTTACTGCGGCCATAGAAAAACAGGCCTCGAGCCAGCCGGGTAACGATCTAGCCGCCAGCCTGAGCACGGCCTTTACAAAGATGATCGTCGGCCCCGCGGTGGAGGCGCTGGTAACGCCTGAGTTGGTGGCGGCCATGTTGCGGGGCCAGAAGCCCTTGGGTAAATCTTCGTCCAAGGATAGCGATACAAAATTTTCAATGGGGTACGAGTCGCTGAACCGCTTTGTGGTACATGCGCGCAACAAGACCTCTCCCCAAGATGATCTCCAACTGGTATTCACCCGCAGCGGCCTAAGCTGGAAGCTCTCGGCGGTGCGCTAATAACCACAAAGGCTCTTGAGGAAGCCAGGCCCGCTGGGGTATATTCAAAGGCAATATGTACGCCTGGGGGTTTTTTAGCTAGCTCGCTGGGGTTGAGGTCTGACTCCAGCGGGGCGGCCACGGTGCCGCCCGTATCTTTGCAGCCCGCAGGACCGGCTTTGTCAAACCGAAGGGAGTACCTGGGTTTGTTGGCGTAACAGGGGGAGCGGAAGTGGAGATTCAGCAAACACTCAAAGAGACTGAGCAGGCCGAGAGCCTCGAGGCCCTGCAGGCGCTCAGGGTGCGCTACCTGGGCAAGAACGGCTTGCTCACGCAAGAGATGAAGACACTCGGGGGCCTTTCCGCTGAAGAGCGCAAGGAAAAAGGCCGCGTGCTCAATGAATGGAAAGGCCGGCTCGAAGCCGCCCTGAACACACGCGAGGCCGAGCTGCAGCAGCGCGCCTTGAACGACCAGTTGGAGAAAGAGTCGCTCGATGTCTCCCTTCCCGGTTTTCTCTTCCCCACCGGCGGAACGCATATCATCAGCCAGATACTCTCCGAGCTTATAAACGTCTTCCGGGGCATGGGCTACAGCGTGGTGGAGGGCCCCGAGGTGGAAAACGAGTTCTTCAACTTTGACGCGCTAAATATCCCCGACTGGCACCCCGCGCGCGACATGTGGGACACCTTCTGGGTACAGACTGAAACATCAGGAGACCAGATAGGCGGCTTCTCTATCCCCGGCCCCCAGGGAGAAGACACCTCCGGCCTGGGCCGCGTGCTGCTGCGCACCCATACCTCACCCATGCAGATCCGCTACATGATCCAGCACACCCCGCCTTTCAAAATTGTGGTTCCCGGAAAAACCTACCGTTACGAACAGACCGACGCCAGCCACGAGGCCATGTTTCACCAACTGGAAGGACTGGTCATCGGCCCGGACATCACCATGGCCCACCTGAGGGGGGCAATTCTGGAGCTGGCTCGCGCGCTTTACGGCGGCGAGACCAGGGTACGCTTCCAGCCCACTTTCTTTCCTTTCGTAGAGCCAGGGGCGCAGTTTGCGCTCTGGTGGCCCGAAGGTAAAAAGTGGCTCGAGCTTGGCGGCTGCGGCATGGTTCACCCCTACCTGTACAAAGCAGCCGACGATTACCGCGAAAAACTAGGTCTCCCCAGGGTGTACCAAGGCATGACCGGCTTTGCCTTTGGCTTGGGGCCCGAAAGGCTGGCGATGCTCCGCTACGGTATTCCGGACATCCGCTATTTCTACCAGAACCGTCTCTCCTTCCTGCGCCAATTCAGGGGTTAGCAGCCATGCAGACTTTTTTGCGTTCGGCGTACGGCGTTCGGTGAGGTAAATATGCGTATCCCCTACTCCTGGCTCAGAGAATTTCTGCCCGAGGCTCCCGCGCCCGAAAAGCTGGAGGAGTTGCTGGCGGGCTTAGGACACGAGACCGAGGCCATTGACCTGCTGCCCGCACCCCCGAGTGGGGTGGTTTTCGCCAAAGTTCTCTTTGCCGAAGCCATCCAGGGCACCGATCTCAAACGCTTGCTTCTGGATAGCGGCAAAGAAGTTCAGGTAGTCTCCGGCGCGGCCAATGCGCGCGAGGGCATGGGGGTGGCGCTGGCGCTTCCAGGGACCGTGCTTCCAGGCGGCCTCGAGGTCGGGGTCCGAAAAATTCAGCGATATCAGTCCTACGGCATGGCGCTTTCAGCCAAAGAGCTGGCGGCAGGCGAGTACGCGGCCGGATTGTTGGAATTTCCCGCTGATGCGCTGCCGCCCGGAACGCCCTTGGCCGAAGCCTGGAGCGACGAAACCGTGATTGAAATTGAGATCA
>JAMCQK010000169.1 GCA_023382135.1 Deinococcus sp. | reverse complement strand
GCATGATAGAAGCAGAGATCAGGCTCTTGCGCCGGCCCGCCTAGTGGCCATGCGGGTCTTCCACCAGACCACCAAGGCGGAAACCACGTAGATAGAAGAGTAAGTTCCTACCGTTATGCCCACAACTATCGCCAGTGAAAAGTCACGCAGCACCGGACCACCCAGGAACAAGAGCGCCAGAATGGGCAGCAGGGTGGTGAGCGAGGTCATCACGGTTCGCGAAAGCGTCTGGTTTACCGAGATGTCCACCATCTGGCCGTAAGGAAGGCCGCGAAGCACTTTTTGGTTCTCGCGGATGCGGTCGGAAATGATGATCGAGTCATTCAGCGAGTAACCGATAATGGTCAAAAGCGCCGCCACCGTGGGGATGGTGAACTCGAGGCCGAAGAGGCTATACATGCCGGCTACAATGGCCACGTCATGCCCCACGGCAATCACGCTCGCCAGGCCGAAGACCCAGTCAAAGCGGAAGGCCACATAGCCCAGAATCAGCAGCAGCCCAATCAGCACCGCAAGCACGGTATTGCGCCTGAGCTCGGAGCCAATCGCGGGCCCCACCGTCTCAGACTGGATCACCTGAGCTTTTAGTTTTTCCCGGAAAAGCTGCTCCAACTGAATTCGTTTCTGGTCGCCAAGCTGGCGCACCCGCACCGAAAACTCTTTGCCCTGCTTGCTGGAAAGCGTGGTGATGATGGCCTCGCGCCCGGCGGTCCCTTCTATGCCGGTGGAGTCCAGAAAACTCCGAATCTGCTCCGAGTTCACATTATCCGCTGTACGCACCAAGAAGGCGGTGCCACCGGTAAAGTCGATGCCGAAGTTGAACCCCTTGGTAAGGGCCAGGGCCCCGGCCACCAGCGCGAGCGCCATGCTGGCGGAGGTCACGAAGCGCGACCACTTCATGAAGGGGAATTTGGAACCCCAGACCCAGTAGGGAGGGGCTACCTCGCGCTTGTCGGCGACGCGGTCCAGCAGCCAACGGCTGAAGACCACGTTGGAAAACACCGAGGCCACCACGCCAATCGCCAGCATCACCGCGAAGCCGCGCACCGGTCCGGAAGAGTACTGGTACAGCGCCGCCGCCGCCAGCAGGTGGCTGATGTTGACGTCGAAGATAGTGACCATCGAGTGCGAGAAGCCGCCGGGAATCGCTTGGCGGAACTTCTTACCGTTTTTCAGTTCTTCCTTAATGCGCTCAAACGAGAGCACGTTTCCGTCAACCGCGGCGCCCAAGGTCAGAATCAGACCCGCGATACCTGGAAGCGTGAGCGTGGCGCCCATGGCCGAAAGCATGCCCAGAATGAGCGTGCTGGTATAGATGAGCCCCAGCGCCGCCACCAGCCCCAGCCAGAAACCGTAGTAGAAGAAGATCAGAACGAAAATCGCCAGCGCGCCGATAATGGCCGCACGCACGCCGGCTTGAATGGCGTCCTGGCCCAGCGTAGGCCCGATGGCGCGGGTCTCCTCGGTTTTGAGTTTTACTGGCAGCGAGCCGGAGCGAAGCACCAGGGCAATCTCAGAGGCTTCCTCCAGGCCGGAGAGGCCAGTGATTACCGCATTACCATCACGAATGGCGGTCTGGATGGTGGGTGCCTGGTAGACCTTGTTGTCTAAGACAATCGCGAGCCGCTTTTTGATGTTCTTGCTGGTCACCTCGGCAAATTTCCTGGCGCCTTCCTTGGTAAATGAAAGCGATACCTGTGGCCTGCCGAATTGATCAAAGACCGCTCGTGCATCGGAAAGATCTGAGCCTGTGAGCAAGGTCGGCCCGAGGTCTTCTATCTTCATCAAGCTCTGCTCAAGATCGCTTCGCTTGAGGCTGGGGTTTCTGCGAAGCTCGTCGTTGATGTTGGAGACAGTAGTGCCGCTGGCCCCGTCTTTAACCAGTTTGAACTCCAGTAACGCGGTCTGCCCGATGAGCCGGATGGCTTTGTCCTGTTGGTCCTGGGTAAGACCCGGAAGCTCCACCACCACACGGTTGTTGCCCTGCACCGTTACTAAGGGCTCGGCCACGCCAATAGCGTTCACACGGTTCTCGAGCACCGTTCTAGCTTTGTTGAGCTCGTCCTTGGCCACGGCGGGGTCGGCGCTGGAGTTTACGGTTGAGAGCACGATCCGCAGGCCGCCTTGAAGGTCCAGCCCGAGCTTGATTTTGGGTTCGTTGGGTGCCCAGGGTTTCCAGATCGCCACCAGCGAGGCGAGCAGCAGCGCCAGCAGCATAAGTCCAGTCCAATGTTGTTGCTTCACTTGTTACCTCCAACGGGTTTATAGTTTTATACCTTTGGTTTACCACTTCCGGCAAAAGGTCCGAAAAGCTGGCAGCAATCTCCCAACCGGAGTCTGCCGTACCAAAGAAAAAGTCTTCGGGTAGACCAAAACTTGTTCCGCTTAAACGCAAGGGTTCGCGGCGTACGGAAGCGCCAGTTTGCTGCCATCTCGAACACGCCGAGCAACAAGCCAGCGCCAACCTTGAAGGCTTTGCTTGCCAGGTCGGCAATCTGGGGCGGGGCGCCCGCCTGCCAACTCGAGGCTGTGGGGAGCGCGCCAGGCTGAACCAGCGCCAGCGGACCCGCGCCAAAGGAAAAGGCCAGGAGCAGGGTAGAGCCCAGGTACAGCCGGATCTGGCGCGCGATGACCATGCTTCTTCCCAAGCCTAGCTAATTCTGCGCAACTTCCACTTGCTGGCTTGCCTCGATTACGTCGCCCTCTTGAAACTCCGAGAAACCCGCCAGCGAGATACCGCACTCGAAACCGGCGGCCACCTCGCGGGCGTCGTCTTTGAAGCGCTTGAGGTTTTCGATCTTGCCCACCCAGACTTCCCCTCCGCCCCTAAGAACCCGGACCTCGGAGGAACGGGCGATTTTGCCGCTGGTTACCATGCATCCGGCTATTGCGCCACCCTTAACCTTGAAGACCTGGCGCACCTCCGCCCGGCCCAAGATCTCCTCTTTGTAAACCGGCTCGCGCTGGCCTTTCACCATGCGCTTCACCTCGTCAATCAGCTCGTAGATGATCCGGTAGGTCTGCAGCGGCACACCTTTCTGTTCCGCCATTTTCTTTACCGAACCTTGAGGGTTCACACCAAAGGAGAAGATGGCCGCGTTGGCGGTGGAGGCGAGCAGCACATCCGACTCCGAAGGCGCACCCACGGCGGAATAGAGCAGGTTGATCTTGGTCTCCTCGGTGGACTCTCTTGCCAGGATCTGCTGGATGGCCTCGAGGCTGCCCTGGGTATCCGCCCGCAGAATTAAATTAATCTCCTTCTGCTGGGCTTCCTGCATGCTCCTGAGCAGGTCGGCCATGGTTTTGGCGCGTCCGGTGTCGGGGGTCTCGGCCTCGTGCGTCCTGCGCTCCTCAATGCGCTCTTGGGTAATCTCCTTGGCGGCCACCTGGTCCGGAACCCAGATAACGGTCTCGCCCGCCGGGGGTAGCTCAGAAAAGCCCAGCACCTGTACCGGGCTTCCGGGGCCGGCTTCGCTTTTGCGCGCACCTTCAGCATCCAACATAGCGCGGATCTTGCCCCAGACCTCTCCCGCCACCAGGTAGTCCCCCACGTGCAGGGTACCTTCTTGCACCAGAATGCTCGCAAGCACCCCGGCCTGCTTGTCAATGCGCGACTCAATCACCACACCTTTGGCTTCGGCGGCGGGATCCGCGCGCACGTCTTCCAGTTCGGCTACCAAAAGCACCATGTCCAAAAGCTCGGGGATGCCCTTTCCAGTCTTGGCGCTAATTGGCATCACGATGGCGTCGCCACCGTAGGCCTCCGGGACTATGCCTTCTTTCATCAGGTCCTGGTTGACCTTCTCAACGTTGGCCTGGGGCAGGTCTATCTTGCTGGCGGCGTAGATAATCTTGGCGTTTGCCGCCTTGGCGTGGGCAATGGCCTCTTTGGTCTGGGGCATGATGCCGTCGTCAGCGGCGATCACTACAATGGCAATGTCCGCTACCTTGGCCCCGCGCGCCCGGATGGAAGTAAAGGCCTCGTGGCCGGGGGTGTCGATGAACACCACGGTGCCGTTTTTGGTGGGAACCTCGAAGGCGCCCACGTGTTGGGTAATGCCGCCGGCTTCCTTCTCGGCGACGCGGCTCTTGCGCAGGTAGTCGAGCAGCGTGGTCTTGCCGTGGTCCACGTGGCCCATGATGACCACCACTGGAGCACGGTGCGGAAGGGCCTTGCGAGCCTCTTGCTCTTTCTTGCGCTCTTGTTCTTGGAGCTTGGCGGCCTCGAGGCCTTTCTGTTCCGCAATCAGCTCTTTTACGGCGTCTGCGGTTTCAGGCTCGAGGGTCGAGGCGTGCGACTTATACACCACACCCATCTGATCGAGAATCTCGAGCAGTTCGGCGTTCTGCATGCCAAGCTCCTTGGCGAGCTGGTAAATGCGAACTTTAGCCATTCTGTCCTCCTTCAACTATAACTTTTGTGTTTGGCGCCTCTTTGGAGAAGAGCAGTGCGAGCGCCTCGGCCAGATCCTTGGCATGCGCTCCCGCAAAGCGCCTGAGCTTTTTTTCTTCCCAACATCCGGGTTTGTCCGGGCAGATGTAGGATCCGCGCCCCTGGCGCTTGCGGCCGGGGTCCAGTAGCGGCCCCTTGTCGGTGAGCACCACCCGCAAGAGCTCGCGCTGGGGCCGCCTGGTTCTACAGGCGACACAGCTCCTAACCGGCGTCCGCTCCCGCTTCTTCATGGCTCCCTGCACCGCCGAACCCGAAAGCATCAAGGCCTAGTCTTTCTTTTCGCTCTCCGCGAACAAGCTATCGAAGCGGGCCTTGGCGTCCTGGCTCACCTTGCTTTCCTCTTCGGCCCCGGCGGCTTTGAGCATGGCGGAGTCGAGGTCGGTAATCTCCTCGGCTTCTTCGAAGTTAATCTCGAAGCCCGTAAGCCTGCTAGCCAGCCTTACGTTCTGCCCCGCCTTGCCAATGGCCAACGAGTGCTGGTCTTTGGAGACCTTCACGTTGGCGCGGGCGTTCTCGGTGTCTATGTCGATGTTCCCGACCTGCGCCGGCGAGAGCGCGTTGCGAATAAACTCGCGCGGGTTCGAGTTCCACTGGATAATGTCCACCCTCTCACGCCCTAGTTCCGCCGAGACCGCCTGGATGCGCTGCCCCTTGTGCCCAATGCAGGCGCCAATGGGGTCTACGTTCGGGTTGTGGCTGGTGACGGCCACTTTGCTGCGGCTGCCGGGTTCGCGGTGCAGGGAGCCATGAAGAAG
>JAMCQK010000162.1 GCA_023382135.1 Deinococcus sp. | reverse complement strand
TGGAGTTGCTGGAAGAGGTTTACGACGGGCCTAAGAACGCGGGAGGCACCTGGCTGGTGAGCAACCAGGAAAAGTCGGGAATCTTGGGCAGTATCGATTCGCTTACTGCCGAGCAGGCCTCGAGGCCATCCTGGGACACGTGGACAAGCCGGAATACCCGCGTGACTCGCTGATGAGCAAAGCGCTTTTTGCGGTCGACGAGATAACCGGACTGATTATCGCCGCCGTATACGTTCGTCCGGATAAAAGTATCAACGGGCTGGAGCTTTCCAGTCTCAAAAAGAAATTCAAGGACAAGGCCTTCGCCAAGGGCGTAGACCGCGAAGGCCTGGTTCGCGCCGCTGAAGAGCTGGGCGTGCTGCTGGACGAACACATGCAGTTTGTGCTGGAGGCGATGAAATACCGGGCGGCACTTTTGGGCCTGTCGGGCGGCGTTTGATTCCAAGGTGAACAGCTATCGGGGTGTGGCTATGCCGAGGTTCGACCCCGAAAAGCATCACCGGAGATCAGTAAGACTGGAAGGGTTTGATCATAAATCGCCCGGGTGAAAATTATCAGAGCGCCCCCAAACCACGTTCCATCCCTAGTGCTTTTGACGGCTGCCGCCAGCTCATGTACATCTTTCGGCCTCGAGGCGGAGGGTAAAATCAAGCGCGCGAGCAAAAATCCTGCTCGCTATCTTCAGGGCCAATGAAACTGAAAAGCGCCGCTCCATTCACGCCCGAAATACTCTTGGCAAGCTATCCGCCGGAGATTCAGGCAGTTGCGGGCAAAATTGTGCAGGATGGTGAAGAAAGCCCGTCCAGATTCAGCCGAACACACTCACCCTGGCTGGCGCATCGTCGGTTACTCGGTTTCTCGAGTTTTCTGCTATACCGGGCCTCAAAGACCGCGTAACCCTTGGCTTCAACCACGGAGCCCTGCCCCCCGGCCTGGGTAAGCTTCTGGTGCAGACAGGAGAGTCAAAAATGGCACGCAATGTGTTGCTGCGTCCAGGCGAAAAGACACCCGCCAAAGCTCTTGTGGGGTTGGCTATGGCGGCCTATGCTTGAAGTATTTCCATGGTGAGTCTGACCGAAGGGTCAAACTCACCCGAGCAGAGGGTAAGGAACATTGCGCGGCTTTTCACGCCTTTCGACAAACTTAGACTGGAGATACTTTGAGCGCTATCGCGAGCGGCAGTATTCGTGGCAAAATAGAGGTGTGGAAAACTTTCAACCCTATATCGGCCAACTCACCTTTGGCGGGGTAGCTGGTTTTGCCACCGGCTTTGCGATTAAAAAAGTGGGCCGGGTGGTGGCCATTGTTGTCGGCATCCTCTTTATCATCGTTCAGTTGTTGGCGTCTGCGGGCTATATCTCGGTGGACTGGGTGCGCATTCAAAAAGACGTGGAACCCATGCTGGGGCAGGAGAACATTAAAAATGTCTGGCAAGGGCTGCTGGCCCTGCTTACCCACAACCTTCCCTTTGGAGCCAGTTTTACAGTGGGGCTTGCGCTCGGTCTGAAATTTGGTTAAACCACAATCTCCAGGCGCCGAAGGAGGTCAACGTGGGCCAGGTGACACACGAGATGGTTTTGAACTCACTGCTGGAGTTGCTGGAAGAGGTTTACGACGGGCCTAAGAACGCGGGAGGCACCTGGCTGGTGAGCAACCAGGAAAAGTCGGGAATCTTGGGCAGTATCGATTCGCTTACTGCCGAGCAGGCCTCGAGGCCCCCCATCCCCGGCGCACCCACCATCGCCGCTCATGTGGAGCACCTGCGTTTCAGCTTGGATCTGGCCAATCGTGCTTATCAGGGTGAAGATGCCTACTCCACGGCCAAATGGAGCGAGAGTTGGAAAATTCAATCGGTCTCTCCGGTGGAGTGGGAGAAACTTCGTGCCGAGCTCCGCCACCAGTTCGAAAAACTAGCCTCTTTGCTGCCCAAGTGGAACGATTGGGAGCATTACACGCTCACCGGCGGGCTCGCATCGGTGGCACATGCCGCCTATCATCTTGGCGCGATCCGGCTTGCGCTCCATGCCCTGCGTGGAACTCAGACCGAATCCCAGTCCCCTCATCAACTGATCACCACTACCCTCTTGTCGATTTTCAAAGAAGCCATTGAGGGTCCGGAAGGCGAGTATGGCTTGTTCCTGGAAGGGGGCATGGGGTTGCTTCCTTCACTCAAACGCATCTCCGCCAAAACAGCCTCGGACCCGCTTGTCGAAGGGCGTCCTTCAATCGCCAACTTTGCAAGGCACTTACTCGAGTCCGCCCGCTACGCCAATTCGGTCGTCCATAGGGAGCCTTTCGAGCCTAACTGGGGCCAAGCCTGGGAGCACACAAAGCTCACAGAACCTGGTTGGAGCCAACTCCAGTTGCAGTTAGAGCATGAACTTCGGCGCATTCGGCAAGCCACCGAAGATACGCGCGAGTGGAACAAGCCTACACTGGAGAATGCTCTGGCGTTACTGGTCCATCTTGCACTCCACATTGGCGGCATTCACGACATCGAGCGTACGTACGAGACAATGCGGCTGGCTAAGACTCGAGGACCGAAAGCCCAAAGCCGGGAGCGCAAGGCCAGCGGTCCAAAGACTAAAAAAACGAATGCCTCACACGCAAAAGCCAAGAAAGCTCAACCACCAGCGCGTAAGCCGGTTGGGCAGAAAACCACAACTGGTAGCTCCGGAACCAGCCGCGCAAAGCCAAAATCCAGAAGATAAGCGGGCTTTGGCCTACAGTACTTGGTCCAAGTATCTCCAGTCCAAGTTTGCCGAAAGGTTTGAAAAGCCGCGCTGTGTTCCTGCCCGCTTCGCAGCAGGCGGGCCTTGCTCCCTCTGGCCCTAGTGAGTTTGACCGAAAGGTCAAACTCACCCGGAGATACTTAGTTGCCTAGCGATACAGCTCGCGGGCAATGACCAGCCGCTGAATTTCGGAAGTGCCCTCGTAAATCTCGGTAATTTTGGCATCGCGATAATATCTTTCCACCCGATACTCGCGGGAGTACCCGTACCCGCCCAGAATCTGTACTGCGTGGCGGGTGACTTCAACCGCCATCTCGGAGGCGAATAGTTTTGCGGTGCTGGCCTCGAGCGTGAACTTTTCGCCGGTGTCCTTTTTGCGGGCGGCCTCGAGGCAGAGCGCCCTGGCCGCTTGAATTCTGGCGTACATATCCGCGAGCTTGAACGAAACCCCCTGAAACTCGCGGATCTTCTGCCCAAACTGCATGCGCTCATCGGCATACTGTTTGGCAATTTCAAAAGCCGCCCGCGCCATGCCAATGGCCTGCGCGGCAATCCCAATTCTTCCCGAATCCAGGCCGGCAAGCGCCTGGGCCAGCCCTTTTCCTTCCCGGCCCAACAGGTTGTCATCCGGCACGAACACCTCGTTTAGCTGAACCTCGGTGGTGTGCGCGGCGTGCAGGCCCATTTTTTCCTCGGGCTTGCCGAACGAAAGGCCGGGCGAAGGGCTCTCCACCAAAAACAAACTGATGCCGCCCTCGCTTCTGGCCATCACCACATATACATGCGCTTGCCCGCCCGAGGTAATCCAACTTTTGACGCCGTTCAAAGACCAGCCCCCAGGCACTTTTTTCGCCACGGTTCTTGTGGAGGACGGGTCCGAACCCGCGTGCGGTTCAGTCAGACAGAACGCCCCAATCCACTCGCCACCCGCCAGCCGAACCAGATACTGTTTCTTCTGCGCCTGGGTGCCAAATTTATTGAGCAGGTACTGTGGCAGTCCGCTTGTCACCGAGAGAATCACCGCAACTGAGGGGTCGGCGGCGGCAATCTCCTCAAGGGCCAGCGCCCAGGTCTCGGAATCAAACCCGCTCCCGCCCCATTCTTCCGGCGTGGTCATTCCCAACAGGCCGAGCTCTGCCAGTTTTTTCAGCTGCGGCCAAGGATACTCGCCGGTCTTGTCGTACTCCGGAGCAAGCGGCCAGAGCACCTCGCGTGAAACCTGGCGCACCATGTCCAGGACGAGCTTTCGGTGAACCGAAGATTCTATCACGCGTGTATCGTATCACGCTGTAGCTGCGCCAAAAACGTCAGGTATTTGCAGTGTCGCACGCTTTGCAATCGAGCTCCTGGCCCAGCATCCCCGCGCGGCCTTCCAAGGTTTCCACCCAGGGCCTGTTCCAAAATGGGGGAAGGTGCCGGATGTGCTGCGTGTGGCCGCACTCAAGTTTGGCGACCCAGTGGCCCTCGCCATCCCGTTGGTAGTTCACTATGCGCCGTTTCACGCAGGTTCCCCCCGGCGAAAAAGCTAAGCGTCTTCGACGGTGTACAGTACGGTAGTCAGATATCTGGCCCCGGAATCTGGACTGATGCATGCCACGCGCCTGCCTGGTCCCAGTTCTTTGGCCACCTGCAAAGCTCCCCAGACAATTCCGCCCGAACTCATGCCCAGGAAAAGTCCTTCTTCGCGGGCAAGCCTTCGAGCCAAGGGAAAAGCGTCTTCTTCCCAGACTTGAATTACGCGGTCAAGCATCTTTACGTCCAAGTTGGGGGGGATGAACCCCGGCCCCATGCCCTGGAACTGGTGCTGGCCCATCTGGCCGCCAGAGAGCACGTTGGAGCGCGCGGGCTCGCAGGCGATAATTTGCACGCCGGGGATTCTTTCGCGCAGATATTTTCCCACACCCATGATGGTTCCACCGGTACCGGAGCCATAAACGAAAGCGTCAATTTTTCCGTCCATGGCCTGGTAGATTTCGGGTCCGGTGGTCTCGTAGTGGGCTTGAATATTGGCAGGGTTGTCAAACTGGTCGGGCAGGTAAGCGCCGGTTTGGTCTCGGATGCGCACCGCTTCCTCGCGGGCGGCAATCATGCGGCGTGCCGGATCTGTCAAAACCAGCTCAGCTCCATAAGCTTTGAGCGTGCGCTTGCGCTCGTCCGACATTTGCGCGGGCATGCAGAGGATCAACTTGTAACCGCGGCTGGCGGCAATCATCGCAAGGCCAATGCCGGTGTTACCCGATGTGGGTTCGACGATGGTCTGGCCAGAACCCGGCCTGAGGAAACCCTTTTCCTCCGCGGCCTTGATCATGTACCAGGCGGTGCGGTCCTTAATCGAGCCACCGGGGTTGGAGCCCTCCAGCTTTACGAACACTTCCGCCATGCCGGGCTCTACTACCCGCTGAAGGCGGACCATGGGGGTTTTACCGATGGCTTCTTCCAGGCGCATACCCAAAGCATACGTGGCGAAAAAAGTGCCTGGGGGCTG
>JAMCQK010000205.1:420-5262 GCA_023382135.1 Deinococcus sp. | reverse complement strand
GCCTTCGACGGCACCGGCTACGGCGACGACGGAGCTATCTGGGGCGGAGAGTTCTTCGTTGGAAGCCTTGAAGAGGGCTTTGCCCGCGTTGGTCATCTGCGCTATTCGGCTTTGCCCGGCGGCGACGCTGCCGCAAGATTTCCGGTGCAAGCGGCTGCTGGATTCTTGTTCCAGTTGGAGGAACTGCCGGACCTATTTGAAGCACCCTTCAATTTCCCTCGCCGCTACTTTCAAGCCAGAGAAATGCTTCAGAGAAAAGTACGTACTTTCAACACCAGCTCGGTGGGCAGACTGTTCGACACCGTTGCCGCCTTGCTTGGTTTCACGCGCGAAGTTAGCTACGAAGGCCAGGCAGCCATTTGGCTGGAGCAACTCGCCCGCAGGGCGGCCAATGCTCAGCCCTACGTATACCAAGGGGCAGGACTCGAGCTTGACTTTCGCCCTGTGCTAAAAGCTATTGTCTTGGACCGCATTATGGACCGGGACCCCGCTGCGATTGCGCACGCCTTTCATGTCTGGCTGGCTTCCGCAATTAATGACATTGTGCGGCGTCTCGGCGCATACGCGGGTGTGGATACCGTTTGCCTTTCGGGTGGAGTTTTCCAGAACACGCTACTGCTCGCAACTACACGTCGACTTCTTGAAGACTGTGGGGTTGAAGTGCTGACACCACGAATGGTTCCGCCAAACGACGGAGGGATTAGTTTGGGCCAGGCGTGTCTTGCTTGTTTTGTTCCTTTGGAACAGAGTGCCAGCTAAGACTCGGCAGCCATCTGGCCGAATACCGTTGGTTTCTTATAGTGGCCTAAATTCCTCTTGTGAAGAGGGGTTGTATTTCCAACTGATGGCTGGTCTGTGTTTGCGTCGTGCGTTGCCGTGCTGGCGGCTGAATATGCCGGAGGTTGCACTGGTTAGGAATCCTTCCAGGAAGAGCCAATTTGCCCAACCTGCTAGGAAGCTCGAGAGTGCTACTGCCACCCCAACAGGTCGTTCTACAACCGTAATTTCGGGCCTCCTTGGACGCGCTTCCAGACCAACTTTGTAGGCGAACCGAGGCGGCAGAGAGCTTGGCTAGGTGTCCACAAGATGGCCCAAAAACTGTTTTCGAAGCTAGAAGCTATATAATCCTGCCGAAGCCCAACAGGCACCTGCCGGTTCGGAATTTTCCAAAACGGGCTGTCCTAGATAAGCGAAATCTAAGGACAACTTTGTGCCGTACAGGAGGACGAAACTCAGCAGCAGAAAAGTTGAGAAGTTGCTAGAGTATTTTGTGGGTGGAATCACCGCTAGAGGGCGGCTGGGTTGGCAGGTATCAGCTAAGACGCTGCCGCACTGTTCTACCGCAAGATTCGCTTGGTGATCGCCGAGAAACCCGTCCAACGCTATCCTTTTGATGGAGCAGTTGAAGTAGATGAACCCTATTCTGGTGGTACACACAAGGGTAAACGTGGACGTGGAGCCACCGGAAAAGTCCCCTTGTTCGGCATTCTTAAACGGGGAGGGAAAGCGTACACCGCGGTGGTTCTAACGTAAAGTCCAAAACCCTAATCCCGGTCATCCGCGAAAAGCTGATACCGGATCCATCGTTTATGCCGATGCCCGCAGAAGCCATGGCGTGCTGGATGTGAGCGAGCTCCAGTATGAACGAATCCACCATCAAAAGGAGCTAGTATCTACCGATGGCGAACATATCAACGGGATTAAAACTTCTGGAATCAGGCCAAATGAGTTCCATGTAAGTAAAATGGCATCCCCCAAACAACATTTCCCCTTGTTTATCAAAGAATACGAGTTCAGGTTCAACTATGGGACTCCCAAGAATCAGCTCAAGGTACTCAAACTCTGGCTGAGAGAAAAGGGTATTATCTAGTTATCTAGGACGGCCTCCTCCAAACGTTGGGTCTGTCCAGGGCGGCGCGTCCGGGACTTAGATTTCGAGGCCGAGCCACTGCTGCGTAAACGGTAGGTCGTCGGTTCAAATCCGACCTCCGGCTCCAAATGACGGTTAGCGCAGGGATATCTGAGCAAGTCCATAACAATTAATCGAGTCCGGTACCAGGTGATTGTTTGGTTATTTCAACAAGAGGAGCGGAAGGGGAGTGGAGAGCGCCAGTGCTTCCAGTTCACGGCCATGGGCCAACGAAAGCTGGTTGCTGATTACCAGCATGTCCGCGCCGAAACGGATGGCAAAGTTCACCAGTTCCTGAGGGCTCAGTTCGGGCGTTTGAACAAGGTAGGCCTCGCTCGGCCCGTAAGGGCTAGTTGTTTCTAGGCCTACCCCCGCAAGCCAGTCCTGAATTTCGGCCACGACCTGATCGGTGTGCCTTCCCGCCAGCACGATAGCTAGCGGGTCCTGTTCCCGCGCGTGGAAGTATTTTGCCCACTCAAGAGCCCGCGCTACATCGGCCGCTCCTGCCCCGAGCGCCACCAGCGGCCTGGTGAGTGAGCCGCCTGGGGTGAGCAGCAGGCTTGGACCCTTGGCGTTTTCAATCAGTTGCACAAGCCTAGTGAGCCAGATGGCATGCGAACCCGCCGGGCCCGCCGGTCTGGCAACCACCAATAGGTCTTCCTCCACACCTGCTTCCAAGGCCTGGAGTTCCTGTTTCACCAGTTCGAACGACCAGGCCACGCCCGTGCGCTTGGCGACCCGAGACAAGGTCTCCCTGGCGCGGTTTGCCAGCGCCCGTACTTCCATTGCAAGACCCAAGGGCGTCAGCTCCAGCGCTTCGGCCCACACCCCAAGGTGGCGCGCGTAGGAAAGCTCGGCGAGCAAAAAGAGCTCCGCCTCTTCAATGAACAACGACTTCACCTCCACCCCCAAGCGGGTGGCCACCTGTACGGCCAAGGTGATATTTTCCCGGCTGTGGCTGCTTACATTTTGGGCCAGCAGCACCCGGCGCACGTGCGCTGAGCGCCCCGGCTTCAAGGAACCGTTCACCTTACGCCTCCCGGCGCTCGGATAAAAAGCTCCGTGCGGTTTCCGCCAGCAGCGCGAGCTCGGCCTCGACCAGGTGGTTCAGGCTCTCCGCCGGGAAGCGCCCAGCCTGGTCGCGTTCTCCGGCCTCGAGGCCCGTGAGGATGCCCATGGCCTGGTCCACGTGCGAAACCGCCCAGACATGAAACTTGCCTTCCCTAACCCTATCCAGCACCTCGTCTTTCAGCATCAGATGGCGGACATTGGTGGCGGGAATAATCACGCCCTGCTCTCCGGTTAAGCCTGCGCGCTTGCAGACCTCGAAGAAGCCCTCAATCTTTTCGTTGACCCCGCCCACCGCTTGGGCCTCTCCAAGCTGGTTCACCGAGCCCGTGACTGCAACCCCCTGCTTTATGGGTACCTTGGCTAGCGCCGAGAGTATCGCGGCGAGTTCCGCCATGGAGGCGCTATCGCCCTCCACGCCAGCGTAGGTCTGCTCGAACACCAGGCTCACCGAAAGCGATAGCGGCCGTTCGCGTGCGAACCTTCCCCCCAGATATCCGGCCAGAATGAGCACCCCTTTGGAGTGAAGCGGTCCTCCCATCTCAACCTCGCGCTCGATGTCCACAACTTCGCCTTCGCCCAGGCGCACGCGGGCGGTAATGCGGCTGGGATGGCCAAAGGTAAACCCTCCCAGATCCATCACCGAGAGGCCGTTGACCTGGCCCACTTTCGAGCCTGAGGTGTCCACCAGGAGCGTTCCGTGCTCGATTTCTTCCTGCACATGCTCAAAAAGCCGGCTTACCCGGTAGACCTGCTGGCAGGTGGCGTGCTCAACGTCTTTGGCGCTGGTAACATCTCGGCCTTCCGAGGCGGCCCAGTAGTCGGCTTCCCGCAACACGTCGGCCACCGATTCCAGTTGTGTGGTCATCTTTCCCGCGTCCTTGGCCAGCCGGGAGCTGTGGTCGATCACCTTGGCCACCGCTTCGGCATCCAAAGGCTTCAACCCTTCCCGTTGGGCCATGGAGGCAATCAGCCGCGCGTAGACAAGCTCACTGCTCTCGTCCCGGTCCACGCGGTCCTCAAAGTCGGCGGCCACCTTGAAAAGCTCGCGAAAGTCCGGGTCAAATTCACAGAGCAAGTAGTAAAGCAAGCGGTTTCCCAAGAGCACCAGCTTGACCTGAAGCGGGATGGCCTCCGGCTGGAGCGTGGTGGTGCTGGTAAGGCCCAGCATCTCGCCCACCCCCCGGATCTGAATCTCCTTGGCCGAGAGCACACGCTTGAGCTCTTCCCAGACGTAGGGCTGTTGCAGTACCCGCCTGGCGTCCAGAACCAAGTACCCGCCGTTTGCGCGGTGCAAAGCCCCCGGCCGGATGAGCGAGAAGTCGGTCACCAGGTTCCCAAGCTGGGCGCGGTACTCCACGCGGCCAATCAAGTTTTGCAGCGTGGGATATTCCTCCTCCACCACCGGCGCGCCTTGGGTGGCGGCGTGATCTACCAGCAGATTGACCTGATACCGGTCGAACGGGCGTGAGTCGGAAAATGCGCGTCCCAAGGCTTGCTCCAAGGGGTTTTCCGGCTGCTCGGTCTGCGAGTGCACCAAGAACCGGCCGGCATTTTCCACCAGGTCTTGTTCCACTACCTCGAGGTGTTCCAGCACATTAGACAGGTCCTGATACCGCTCGCGGATGCCCGAGATCAGGTGGCCGATGGCAAACCGGGTGGTTTCGCGGTTTAGATCCCGAATTTTTTGCCGCTGCTCACTTTCCCATTTGGGAACCTGGCGGAAGACGGCCTCGAGCAACTGATGAATGGTATCCATTTCCGCTTGAAGGTGCTCCCGCTCTTTGGGCGGCAGCTGCTGAAATTCTTCGGAGGAAAGGGGCTGGCCATCCTTGGCGATGGCCAGGCCTACCCCAAGCGGCGTG
>JAMCQK010000205.1:0-410 GCA_023382135.1 Deinococcus sp. | reverse complement strand
TTGTCAAAGGCTTCCTCTTGTTTCTCCTTGTACTGCTGGTCAATTACCTGGCGGCGGGTGCGGTAATCTTCGCTCTCAAAGGCTGCTGGGATGGCCGCACGCAGCTCCTCAATCAAGCGATTTCCGCTTGAAGGTGCTCCCGCTCTTTGGGCGGCAGCTGCTGAAATTCTTCGGAGGAAAGGGGCTGGCCATCCTTGGCGATGGCCAGGCCTACCCCAAGCGGCGTGCGCATGATCACAACGCCTTTCTCGGCTGCCCGCTGGCTCACCTTGTCAAAGGCTTCCTCTTGTTTCTCCTTGTACTGCTGGTCAATTACCTGGCGGCGGGTGCGGTAATCTTCGCTCTCAAAGGCTGCTGGGATGGCCGCACGCAGCTCCTCAATCAAGCGTTCCATCTCTTGCTTGAGAGCG
>JAMCQK010000149.1 GCA_023382135.1 Deinococcus sp. | reverse complement strand
GCTCTTGAAAGCAAAGAAGTCTAGCCGGATGTTTTCTCCCATAGCACCGCTTGCCGCATGTCCATGCGGCTGGGAGTTCTTCCGGCAGGTGCAGGAAGCCGCTATCCCGCCGCCCGGCGCTATCTTCGTTGGCCGCAACTTCGGGTAAGACCAACAGGCATAGCACCTTGGGCCAGTTAAGCTGGTCCTCCGGTTGGAGGGTATCAATGGCGTATATAAAAGTTAGCTCTCCCCTTCCTGGCCCAAATAGCCAGGCGCTGCAAACCAGGCGGGCCGCCGCGGTTACAGCTGGGCTTGCGCAGGCGCACCCTATTTCCATCCGCAAGGCCAAGGGCTCCTTGGTTGAGGATGTGGACGGCAACACGTTGATTGATCTGGCGGGAGGGATTGGCGCTTTGGCAGCGGGCCACGCACCCGAGTCGGTGGTGGCGGCGGTGCGGGAACAGGCTGAAAATCTGCTCCACATGTGTTCCATTGTGGCCAACTACGAACCCTACGTAGCCCTGTGTGAGGAACTCAACCGGCTCACCCCCGGTGGATTTGCCAAGAAAACACTGCTCTCCAACGGTGGCGCAGAAGCGGTGGAAAACGCGGTCAAGTTGGCCAGGCGTTACACCGGAAGGGCCGGTGTGGTGGTGTTCGAGGGCGCATACCACGGGCGCTCCAACTTGACCATGGCCATGACCAGCAAGTACGGCCTGTTCAAGAAAGGCTTCGGTCCTTTTGCTCCCGAGATCTACCGTCTTCCAGTGCCAAACATCTACCGCACGCCGGGGGGCATGACTCCAGAAGAATATGTGGACTGGAGTTGCTGGAACCTGGAAAACGCGCTCACCGCGCATATCGACGGAAGCGCTTTGGCGGCCATTGTAATTGAACCAATCCTGGGCGAGGGCGGATTCATCCCGGTGCCGCACAAGTTCTTGAGGAAAATTCGCGAGATTTGCGATGCTACCGGCGCGGTGATGGTTGCGGACGAGATCCAGAGTGGCTCGGGACGCACTGGTAAGCTCTGGGCTATCGAGCACTCGGGCGTGGTGCCGGACCTGGTGGTCAGCGCCAAAAGCCTGGGTGCCGGTATGCCCATCAGCGCGGTGACGGGCCGGGCGGAGATCATGGATGCGCCCCACGTGGGCGGGGTGGGAAGCACCTACGGGGGCAACCCGCTCGCCTGCGTGGCCGCTCTCGAGGCCTTGAAGCTGCTGCAGCGCCCGGAGATGGTACAGGGTGCAAAGCGGATTGAGAAGACGGTGCGGGAGGTTTTCGAGCCCATGAAGCAGGGGGTCCCCGCAATTGGAGACGTACGCGGTGTTGGCGGGATGATGGCGGTGGAGTTCGTGAAGGATCCAGTGACCAAGGAACCTTTCAGCGACCTGGTGCCCGATATCGTGAAGCGCAGCCTGCAAAAAGGCGTGATTGTGATCCGCGCCGGTCTCTACACCAACTGCCTGCGCTTCCTGCCACAGCTCGACATTCCAGCGGATATGTTAAGAGAAGGCCTCGAGGCCGTAGCCGGTGCGGTCCGTGAAGCCCACGACCAGGCGCGGGCCAAGGCCTGATCGCGCGGCCAAACGCGTTGGAAGCGAGTATCAAACAGCCATGACTAGCGTGGAGCGAAAGTACCTAAAGATCAATCTGGGCTCGCACTTGGTTGCAAGCGAGACCCTTTCCGGGGAGGCCATTGCCCGGGGTGGCCGCTACCTGGTCGCCAAAACCTTGTTGGATAGAGGCATGGCAAAGCTCGACCCGCTTTCGCCCGAGAACCCGTTGCTGATGCTTGCGGGTCCTTTTGCGGGCACTGGTTTCTCCAACGCCAACCGTACCAGCGTGGGCTGCAAGAGCCCGCTCACGGGCGGGGTAAAAGAAGCCAACGGCGGGGGAACTTTCGGTTACGCCCTGGGGCAGCTGGGAATCTTCGGGCTGGAGCTCACCGGCAAAAGCGATGCTTGGGTGATCATTCATCTGAAAGCAGATGGGAGCGCCGCTTTCGACGACGCTACTCCTTACCTGGGCATGGGCAACTTTGCCGCCGCCGAGGCGCTCTACCAGCGTTACGGCAAAAGAGTGGCGCTGGCGCTCTGCGGACCGGTGGGCGAGTACGGCGGCCTGCTGGCGGGCGTGGCGTTTTCCGATACCGATGGCAGGCCCTCGCGCCTGGCCGCGCGCGGCGGCGTGGGCGCGGTCATGGGCCTGAAAAAAGTAAAGGCCATTGTGGCGGATCTTGCCCTGCTCCCCAAACTGGCAGAGCCGGAAAAGTTCAAAGGCCGGCTGAAGGAGTACACCAGGCTGCTGCGTGACCACCCGGTGATCATGAAGTTCTATAACCAAGTGGGCACCATGGGCATGGCCGACTATCAGAACACCGTGGGCGGACTCCCGGTACGGAACTTTAGCGCTGGCCAGCTTTCCGGCCCCAGCGAGTTCAAAATGGGCGGAAGTTTTATCAACCAGCAAAACCGTGAGCGCGGCGGCAAGAACACCCACGCCTGCATGCCGGGCTGCGCTATCCAGTGCTCCAACGTGTACAACGGCGCGGACGGCAAAGAGCTGGTCTCGCCGGTGGAATACGAGACCCTGGGCCTCCTCGGCACCAACTGCGGTATTACCGAGCCGGACCAGTTGGCTCTGCTGAACTACATTGCCAACGACCTTGGCGTGGACACCATTGAGACCGGCGCAACCCTGGCGCTGCTGATGGAAGCGGGCCTGGCCGCCTGGGGAGACGCGGACTGGATGGTCTCGGCCCTTGCAGAAATCGCCAAGGGCAGCGAGCAGGGGAGGCTTTGGGCCCAAGGCGCCGCCAGGGTGGGTGAGCACTACGGGCTCACGCGCATTCCGGTGATCAAGAAACAAGCGGTCTCCGCCTATGACCCGCGGGTAGCCGAGGGCACCGGCATCACCATGATGGTCACTGCGCAAGGCGCGGACCATACCGCGGGCAATATTCCAAGGCTTTCAACACGCGAAATGAGCCTGGAAGACATCATCGAGGCCAGCTACAAAGCTCAGATCCACTCAGCCGCAAATGATTCTCTTGGCCTGTGCATTTTTGGCGGCAGCGTGACCAACGCCCAGCAGGAGTTTATGGTGAACACCCTCAACGAAGCCCTGGGGACTTCGCTTACGACAGACTTCTTCGAGAATCTGGGCAAGGAAACGCTGCGCCTCGAGGCCTTGTTCAACCAACAGGCCGGTTTTGGACGCAAGGATGACCGCCTGCCCGAATTCTTCTACACCGAATCCCTGCCCCCCACCAACCACAAAGCCCGCTTCACCCCGGAGATGCTTGAAGCGCTTTACCGGAAGATTGAGGCAGGCGCAACATCCAGCTAGCGAGTATCTCTGGAGTAAGCTTCCGCCGGTCACAGAGCGCGCTCGCGATTATCCAAAGCTTTCATAACATCTTGCCGGGCACACCCATTGGGTTGGCATGAAAAAGTTCAGTTTCAGCGGAGGTAACGTATGAAAAATCTCACGATTCGCTTTTGCACACTGATTCTGGTCTTGCTGGCCATGGCTTTGGCGCAACAAAAAGTGTTCAACCTTTATACCTGGACCGAGTACATCGACCCCACCATCGTCTCCGACTTCGAGAAAGCCACTGGTATCAAGGTAAAGATCAGCTACTACGAGTCGAACGAAGAAATGGTCGCCAAACTGCAGGCGGGCGGCGTCAGCCAGTACGACCTGGTGGTTCCCTCGGACTTCATTATCCCGAGCATGATTCAACTCAAACTCTTGCAACCCCTCGACCACAGCAAGCTGCCCAACATGAAAAATCTCGACCCCAAGTTCGCCAATCCGCCCTTTGACCCGGGAAACACGTACACCGTCGGTTATCTATGGGGAACCGTTGGCCTGATGTACCGCACCGACGTGTTCAAAACTCCACCAACTTCTTGGGCGGTTATCTTTGATCCCAGGCAACAGAAGGGCCGTTTCACCCTGATGGACTCGGTGCGCGAGCAGCTGGGCATTGCGCTTCGTTATACCGGAGCCTCGATCAATACTGTGGATCAGAAGAAAATCAAGGAAGCAGTGGATGCGCTCTTGAAAGCAAAGAAGTCTAAGAACGCGCTCGAGTTCCAAGGAGGGGTCTCGGCCACCAAACAGATTCTGGCCGGCAGCACCGTGGCCGCGGTTGTCTATAACCAGGACGCGCTGCGTGTGGCCGATGGCAACCCAAAATATGGTTTCACCATTCCCAAGGAAGGCAGCACGCTCTTCCTGGATAATATGGCGATTCCCGCCAAAGCCCCGAACCCCGGCGCCGCGCATAAGTTTATTAACTTCCTGCTTGACGCCAAGATTGGCGCACGCCTGGCGGACTACCAGAAGTCAGCCACGCCGAATGCCGCTGCCAAAAAGCTGGTCGACCCCAAGAACCTCAAGAATCCCGCTATATGGCCCAGTGCCGAGCAACTTAAGGTGCTAGAGTTCATCCTCGACCAGGGCAAGAACAACCGGCTCTACGACGAAGCCTGGACACAGGTAAAGTCTCGCTAGTCGGCCAAAGACCGAAGGGAGCGTGCTGCTCTCACTTGGTTTCAGGTAATCGCATGCGCAAACTCCTAACCAGCCAAGACGGCCGCTTCGTGGTTGTGAATAGCGAGCCTGAGATGGCCTCGGACCTCGAGGCCATCCAGTCCGCGGCCTTCCCCACTTTGGCGGCGGATGAGTTGATGCGGAGGGAACACTACCTTTCGCACCTGCGGGTCTTCCCCCAGGGCCAGCACGCGGTTATGGAGCGCGCTAGCGGGAAAGTGGTGGCCTGCTCCACCGACATGCGAACCAGGGTGGATTTCGCGCACTACCAGCACCGCTACATCGAGGTGGTCGCCAACAATTACCTCACCAATCACGACCCCGCCGGCGACTGGCTTTACGGCGCAGATATCGGCGTGCACCCGGACTACCGCGGTTTTGGCCTCTCTAAGCTTTTGTACCAGGCCCGGCACAACCTAATTCGCCAGCTCGGCCTAAAAGGACACGTCGCAGGCGCGATGCCCAAGGGCTTCGGAGCGGTAAAAGACCAAATGCCCATTGAGCAGTATGTACAAAAAGTAGTACGCGGCGAACTTTCGGATCCTGTACTTTCCGTTCAGCTCAAGCGCGGTTACGCCGTCTGGGGCATAATGACCGATTACCTGGATGATCCCTCTTGCGGCAACTACGGGGTCTTTATCGTCTGGCGCAACCCCGGGGTGAGATCTTGGTAAAAGCCGACTTGCTCATTCACGGCGGCGCCATCCTGGCTCCGGTTAATCAGTTACCCCTACTGCAAACAGGGAAGGCCAGGGGTGGTCTTGCTCAGCATGAAGCTCTAGCAACAGCGAACGGACGAATACTTGCTGTAGGAAAGCTGGCTGACCTCGAGGCCCTTATCTCCCCCAACACCAAGAGGTTCAACCTCGAGGGCCGTACACTGCTCCCCGGCTTCAACGACGCCCACGTGCACGTCTGGAAAGTCGGACAGCTCCGCACCACCATGCTGGACTTGCGCGGCGTAACTTCGCTCACGGAGCTTTACGCAAAAGTTTCCGAACGCGCCAAGGCGCTCAACCCCGGCGAGTGGCTCTGGGGCCGCGGCTGGAACGAGGCAAAGCTGGCCGAGCAAACCATGCCCAGCAAACAAGCGCTCGACCAGGCATCACCCCAAAACCCAGTGCTGCTCACGCGCACCTGCGCGCACATTCACGCAGTGAACTCACGAGCACTGCAAATCGCCAAGGTGGACCGGCACACCCACGTGCCTGGGGGCGAGATTGATTTTGATAAGGGCATTCTCTTTGAAACAGCCTATGGCTTGGTATTCAACGCCATGCCCGCGCCCACCCAGGCCGATTACCAGCGCTGGATACTCGCCGGCCTCGCGTATCTAAAAAGTCTTGGTATCACCAGCGCCACCGACCCCGCGGTGGACCCTGCGCTTTACGCAGCCTATCGATCGCTCGATAAAGCGGGCAGGCTTCCCATCCGTGTGAATCTGCTTTACATCCGCCGGCCCGATGGCGGGACAAAGACGTTCCCGCTGCCCGAAAAATACCGCTCAGACTTTCTTCGCTGCGATAGCGTCAAGTTCTTTTCCGACGGCGGGCTTTCTGGCGCAACAGCAGCCATCAGCCAGAGCTACCGCAACACCGAAGGCCCATCGCGGGGCGTTTTGCGCTTTGAAACTGAGGAGTTGTACCAACTCGCCCTCGAGGCCCACTCAAATGGTTTCCGCATTGGCACCCACTCTATTGGCGACCGCGCGCTGGATCAGGTGCTAAGCGTCTACCAGCGTCTCTATCAGACCAAGCCAAGCACCATCCGCCACCGCATTGAACACTTCGGTCTGCCGGGAGAAAACCATCTGGCGCTGATGAAACAGATGAACACCGTCGCGGTTCCGCAGCCAATCTTCCTGCACGAACTTCGGGAAAACTTCAGGCGCTATCTGCCGGAAGATTTCATCTGCCGTTGTTATAACCTGAAGGCACTGTTCGATGCCGGCCTCACCGTGGCGTTCTCTTCGGACGGGCCCGTCGTGCACGAAGTCTCACCGGTTGAAGGAATCAAGGCCGCGATCAACGAGCCGATGTGCAAAGGAAATGGAGTAAGCCTTGATCAAGCACTCTGGGCATACACACAAGGTGGTGCAATAGCACAAGGGGACCAGGGCAACCGCGGGAGCATCGCGTCAGGCAGGTGGGCTGACTTCACAATATTAAATGGATTTTTTGAAGATCTGGATAGTGTCGGCATCTACCAGACCTTGGTCGCTGGAGCCTGAGTTGCCCCTCTTAACAAAGGGGGTTGGGGGAATTTTTTAAGTTCCGCAACTGGAGATAATATGAATCCGCAGATAACGATCAACCGAACTAAAGTCAAAACGCTCATGGAGCACGAGAAGGTTCTTTTCCGCGATAAACACCCACAGTCTTTTGAGCTTTACCAAAAAGCCAAGCGCTCCCTGCTTTCGGGCGTCCCCATGCACTGGATGGTCCGTTGGGCGGGCGGCTTTCCTGTCTTTGTAAAGGAAGCCAGGGGTGCAGTTTTTACCGATGTAGATGGGCTCGAATACCTGGACTTTTGTCTGGGAGACACCGGCGCCATGACCGGCCACTCGCCTGGCGCCTCCACGGAAGCCATCAAAACGCAGCTAGACAAAGGCATCACCACCATGCTGCCTACCGAGGACGCTCTATGGGTCGGAGAAGAATTACAGCGCCGCTTCGGCCTTCCTTACTGGCAGTTTGCGCTCACCGCCACCGATGCAAACCGCTTTGCACTGCGCATTGCGCGCCACATAACCGGAAGAACAAAGGTTCTGGTGTTTCACGGCTGCTACCACGGTTCAGTGGACGAAGCTTACGCCTGGCTGGTGGATGGAAAACCCGCGAGCCGCCCTGGAAACATCGGTCCGGCAGTGGACCCGGCCATCACTACAAAAGTTGTCGAATGGAACGATGCCCCTGCCCTCGAAGAAGCACTAAAGGACGGTAGCATCGCCTGCGTTTTGGCAGAACCCGTAATGACCAACGTGGGCGTTGTCCACCCAGAACCGGGCTTCCATGACGCGCTAAGAGAACTCACCCGCAAGTACGGCACGCTTTTGATAATCGACGAGACCCATACCATCTCCGCCGGACCTGGAGGTTACACCAAGGCCCATAACTTACAACCAGATATGCTCACCATAGGCAAGCCGATTGCCGGAGGCATCCCCGCCGCTGCCTATGGTTTTTCGGACGAAGTCGCCAAGCAGATCGAAGAAAAAATCCGCAACGAGTACGCCGACACCGGCGGTATTGGTGGAACGCTGGCAGGTAATGCCCTCTCGCTAGCCGCCATGCGCACCACGCTTTCCCAGGTGCTCACCAATGAGGCCTACCAGCGCATGATTCCGTTGGCCGAACGCTTCGAGCAAGGCGTCCAGTCTGTTATCGAAAAATACGGTCTCCCATGGCACGTCACCCGCCTAGGTTGCCGGGTGGAATACCTGTTTCGCCCAAACCCGGCCAAAAATGGCAGCGAGGCCCTTGCGGGACAGGATTCCGAGCTGGACCCGTTTATGCATCTCTACATGCTGAACCGGGGCATTTTAATGACACCATTCCACAACATGGCCTTAATATCACCTGCTACCACTAAAGCGCATGTAGACCTCCACACCAAGGTGTTTGAAAAGGCAGTACACGGTTTGCTGGAGTAATCCCTTTTATCCGTAGTCTTCGAGCAAACACGCTTTTCTGCCAACTGTCATACTAAAGCCAGGTATGGCCCGCCCAGAAAGCTTTAACCATGAGGCTGTACTTGATAGCGTTGTGCGTGTTTTTTGGCGCAAAGGCTACGAGGCCACCTCGATTCAAGACTTGGTTGAGGCAACCGGGCTCAACCGCTCAAGCCTGTACAACTCCTTTGGCAGCAAACATCAGCTTTTTCTTGCTGCCATTGATCATTATCTGGTTCGTGTGAACCAGGAACGCCTCCACAAGTTGAACACCAACGAAAACGCACGAAAAGCACTGCAAGCCTATTTTGGGGACCTCCTGGCTTTTTCGGTTGGCGAAGGCCGTGAACTCGGCTGTTTGATTACCAACACCTCCGTCGAGGTCGCGCCACACAACACCCCTATTAGAAACAAGCTCAGGCAAAGCCTGCGCAAGGTTGAAGAAGCTTTCTTTGAAACCATACAGCGTGGTCAGGCTCAGGGAACCATACGCACCACTGGCGACCCCAGAGCTTTAGCGAGGTTTTTGGTTGGTGCAGTCCAGGGCCTCAGGGTGCTCGCCAGAGCCAATCCGGATGAGCAAGTGTTGCGGGATGTAATCGAAGTTACACTCCAAGCCTTAGACCCAGGATAATTTCATTTTGAAATGGGCGTTCCAGAATAATTGGAACCTTGTTTCCTGCTAAAGGAGGCTGCATGTCCCAAATTATCCCACTGTTCCCACGCCAAATGGTTCCGGCATTAGAAGTACCAACGGTCAACGGAAATGTTTGGAGACTCTCAGATCAAAAGCCTGAAAACTTCCTCCTGGTAGTGTTCTACCGGGGCTACCACTGCCCTATCTGTAGCAAACAGTTGCGAGAGCTGGACAACAGGCTAGAGGATTTCAGATCGCGCGGGGTTAGCATCCTTGCCCTTAGTAGCGACAACGAAGAACGGGCTCGCATGGCCAGGGATAACTGGAGGCTCGAGCATCTCACCATCGGCTATGGCCTTAGCCTCGGTAAAGCTCGTGAATGGGGGCTCTACATTTCCTCTAGCCGGGGCAAAACTTCTACGGGCGTCGAAGAGCCAGCCTTGTTCAGCGAGCCCGGCCAGTTCTTGATAAACCCTGATGGAACCTTATTTTTCGCCTCGGTTCAAACCATGCCTTTCGCCAGACCCCACGTAGAAGATATTCTGGGCGCGATTGATTACGTCCTCAAAAATAACTACCCTGCCCGCGGCGAAGTAGTTGATCATAACCAGCTAAACGCCTGATAGCCAGCTAATGTGCCAAAAGCAGAACAGCATGCGGCGCCCCACTTTCAACTTGTTCCACGCAGTATTTCACCATCACATACTGCTTAGACTACGGCGTAGTCCAAAGCATCACGGCTCGTAGCGGAAACGAAGCTGGGCAATTCGCAGGTTATCGCCTTCGACTTTGTAGGCGGTTCGGTGCTCGCTGTCTATCCAGCGAGACCAGCAGCCAAACAATGCGTGTTTTAGGGCCACTGGTTTACCAATTCCCCGGTAAGGGTCGCGCTTGATTTCTTTGATTAGCAGGCGAACTTGAGAAATCTCTTTCCTATCAGTGGCCCGCCAATAGAGCTGGTGCTCCCAGGCCGCTTCAGAGAAAACAAGCTACATCAACCTAGGTCAATTTTCTCGGTCTTGCCCTTGCTCGCTCAAGTTGCTCAATGGACTTCAAGGCCAGCTAGCGTTGGTCGGGTTTCGCAATAGATAGTCGGCCTCTTGTAATGCTCATAGTTTTCCAGGTTTTCCAGCGAAATCACGACAACCGCTTCGTCACGCTTCTTGGCCATAGGGTTATGGTCACGTGAAACCTCTTCCATGATATGTGCCAGCTTCTAGCGAGCATCTGTACAGCTAATCGACTTCGCGTGTAGCAGGATGCCGTACATATGAAAGCAGCCAAGAAAATGTCCCAGGAGCTACCAGACATACTCGGCGCGCTGGCATCAACTGGAAACTAATGCTTCACCATCACATGCCTTACCACAGTGTAGTCCTCGAGGGCGTAGACGCTCATATCTTTTCCGTACCCGCTCTGCTTCAGCCCACCGTGGGGCATTTCGTTTACCAGCATGAAGTGGGTGTTGATCCAGGTGCAGCCGTACTGCAAGCGGCTGGCAATTTTCATCGCCCGGCCAACATCTTGGGTCCAGACCGAGGACGCCAGGCCGTAGTCAGAGTCGTTGGCCCAATCAATGGCTTGGTCGGCATCCTTGAAAGGCGTCACGCTCACCACCGGGCCAAACACTTCCTTGCGTACAATCTCGTCATCCTGCTTAGCTCCAGCAACAACCGTGGGTTCGTAGAAAAAGCCGTTGCCCGTTCGGATCCCGCCGCCAGCAACTACCTCAACGTGTTTCTGAGCTTTGGCGCGATCCACAAAACCAGCCACGCGCTCGCGTTGCCGTGCGGTAATCAGCGGTCCCATCTCCACGCCTTCTTCGTTCTGGGTTCCCATCTTGATGCTGGATACCGCGCTGGCCAGTTCCGAGACAAACTTGTCGTAAATTTTTGAGCCCGCATACACACGGCAGGCTGCGGTACAGTCTTGGCCCGCATTGTAGTAGCCGAAAATGCGGATGCCTTGGACGGCGGCCTCGAGGTCGGCGTCATCCATGACAATCACTGGCGCCTTGCCTCCAAGTTCCAGATGGGTGCGCTTCATGTTGCCGCTCGCCGCCTCCAACACTTTGGTTCCGGTGGCAATGCTCCCCGTAAGCGAAATCATGCGCACCTTGGGGTGGTTAATCAGGCTCGAGCCGGTAGTAGCCCCGACGCCCGTCACCACGTTGCACACCCCCGCCGGGAAAAGCTCCGCCAGAATTTCCGCCAACATCAGCGTGGAAAGTGGCGTTTGCTCGCTGGGCTTCAGAACACTAGTATTCCCGGCCGCCAACACAGGAGCCAGCTTCCAGGCAGCCATCATCAAGGGATAGTTCCACGGAGCAATGGACGCCACCACGCCTATCGGGTCGCGGCGGATCATGCTGGTGTGGCCGGCCAAGTATTCCCCCGCAACTGCTCCGTTCATGGTGCGTGCCGCCCCGGCAAAAAAGCGAAAACAGTCGGAGATCGCCGGGATTTCATCGTTGACAACGGCGGCGTAAGGCTTACCGCAGTTAAGTGACTCAAGCTTGGCGAACTCCTCGGCCTTCTCTTCAATCTTGTCGGCGAGCTTTAAGAGTAACAGCGACCGGTCCTTGGGCGTGGTCTGCGACCAACCGGCAAAAGCCCTCTCCGCTGCTTCCACTGCCCGAGACACCTGTTCACCGCTGGCTTCGGGAACCTTTGCCAGAACTTCACCGGTGGCGGGATTCACCACCTCCACCGGGCTTCCTTCACCTTGGACAAACTGGCCGTTGATCAAGAGCTTGGTCTGCATCTTATCCTCCTGGCAAAACGTGGGTGGATGTCACCACCAAGAACACCAGCGCCCTTTGCCAACCTAAGATTTTGTTGGCCTTGTGGGTGGCGTGCGGGACTACATGAGCATACAAAGCTAAGCCTAGAGGAAGCTAGCCTTCGGCCGAGCGAAGCCGCTACTTCCCTCCCCCGTGCATCTCCTCGAAGCTCTGCGTCAGGCGCTGCGACAGCAAAATGGGCAGGAGTGTTACCGCAATCACGAAGATTGCCACCACGTTGGTCACCGGGCGGTCCCTGGGCCTAAAGAGCTCGCTCAAAAACCAGATAGGGAGGGTCTCTTCTTTCCCGGCGGTAAAGGTGGTGACAATTACTTCATCGAAGGAGAGTGCAAACGCCAGCATCCCTCCGGCCAACAGCGCGGTTGCAATGTTCGGCAGAACCACGTAACGAAACGTTTGCAAGGCATCGGCTCCCAGGTCCATCGAGGCTTCAATCTGCGAATACGACATGCGCCGAAGCCTGGCCACCACGTTGTTGAACACTACCACAATACAAAAGGTAGCGTGACCCACCACAATGGTCAGGAACCCAGGGTCCAGTCCGGCTCGCGTGATGCTGGTAAGCAACGCCAATCCGGTAAGAATGCCCGGGAGCGCAATAGGCAGGATAAGCAACAAGGTAATCGAGTCCTTGCCGAAAAAGCTACTCCGGTAAAGTGCAGCGGCCACCATGGTGCCAAGAACCAGAGCGATTAGGGTTGCCGCCGCCGCCACCTTGACAGAAAGGAACAGTGCCTCCCAGATGTCGTTCCGGCTCGCTGCAATGGCAAACCATTTCAAGGTTAGGCCGGGCGGGGGAAACTTATAGGTCTTGTCCTCGCTGGTAAATGCGTAAAGCAGGATGATTAAAAGCGGGAAGTGCAAAAACAGCAGTCCCATACCCGCTGCGATTTTCAGTCCGATTGATGAACTAGAGCGCATCGAAGGCCCCCGCTCTTCTGGCGAACGCCAGGTAGAGCCCGATAATCACAATCGGCACCACCGAGAATGCCGCCGCCAGCGGGATATTCCCCGCGTTCCCCTGCTGCACATAAACCATCTGCCCGATGAAATACCCCGGCGCACCCACCACGCCAGGGATGATGTAGTCGCCCAGAGTGAGCGAAAACGTAAAGATAGACCCGGCCACCACGCCCGGCATAGCCAGTGGAAGAATTACCGTCCTGAAAGTCTGCGCAGGTCTGGCGCCGAGATCTGCAGAGGCCTGAATCAACGACTTGGGCACGCGTTCGAGCGCAGCTTGTATGGGAAGGATCATGTATGGAAGCCAGATGTATACGAAAACCAGGAACATGCCAAAGTACGAGGACGACAGGCTCGGCCCGCCAAGCACCGGGACTGCCAGGATCGCGTTCAAAAGCCAGCCCAAGTGCAGTTGATTGAAAAACCAACTAATAATGCCTTCCTGCGCCAGAATCAGCCGCCAGGCGTACACGCGCACCAAGTAACTGGACCACAAGGGCAGGAGCACCGCTAGGTACCAGAAAGCCTTGGTGTTCCCTCGCGCGTAAAAAGCCATGAAGTACGCCATAGGAAAAGCAATCACCCCGCACGCGACCGTCACCGCCACGGCCATAAGTACGGTCCTGGCCACAATATCCAGGTTTGCAGGAGAGGAAAGCAGGGCGCGAAACGTGTCCAAGGTGAACTGATACTTAACTTGCCCAGTGAAGTCGTCAATGGAGTAAAAGCTATAGAGCAAGAGGTTGAGCAAAGAGCCAAGGTAGATGACACCCAGCCACAAAAGCGGAGGAAGGAGCAGGAGCAACAAAGCTAAGCGCGGCCTGAGGAAAAGGCTGTCGGATAATTTTCGGAGTATGGCCTTGGAAGCTGCGGGGCTCACGCCTCACCTTCGCGTAGTTTTCTAAGCGATCCAGGGTTCCATGTAAGGGTGACTTCGGAGCCGGCCTCGAGGCCGGCCTCTCCCCCGGCAGGCGCAACCACCGTCATACGGATGGTGGAATTATTGACCAGCGTGACCTCATACCGCGTCTGCGAGCCGAGAAAATGCACGTCGATCAAACGGCCCACAAGAGAATTCGTTCCACTTATCCGTCCTGGTTCAATCCGGATGCGCTCGGGTCTGATGGCAAACTTTCCACCATCCAGGCCAAGCTCCTTGCCCGCAAGCACGTTGGCGCTTCCTACAAACCGAGCCACAAATTCGGTTTCCGGATATTCGTACAACTTCTTGGGACTATCCAGTTGCTCAATGCGCCCGCGGTTGAACACCGCTACGCGGTCACTCATCGAAAGCGCCTCGCTCTGGTCGTGGGTAACATAAACAAAGGTAATTCCCAGCTGGCGCTGGAGCGACTTTAGCTCAATCTGCATTTCCTCCCGCAGCTTCAGATCCAGCGCTCCCAGGGGTTCGTCCAAAAGCAAAATGCGTGGTTTATTGACGAGAGCTCTGGCCAGGGCTACCCGCTGCCTCTGCCCACCGCTCAGTTCGGCGGGCCTGCGCTTTTCCATACCCCGCAACTTGACCATTTCTAAAAGCTCTAAAGCACGCCTATGCCGCTCCAGCCTGCCAATACCCCGCACCATCAGCGCGTAGGCTACGTTGTCAAGCACGCTCATGTGCGGAAAAAGCGCGTAGTCCTGGAAAACAGTGTTCACTTCCCGCGCATACGGTGGGAGTGATGCCGCGTCCTTGCCCAAAAGAACAATCGAGCCGCTCGAAGGCCGTTCAAACCCGGCAATCAGCCGAAGACAGGTGGTTTTTCCCGATCCGGAAGGCCCCAGCAAGGAAAAAAACTCTCCAGCAAGGACCTCGAGGCTGATGTGATCAACAGCATGCACCGTTCCAAAGACGCAGGAGACGTTCTTTAACTCAACCGCGTTCTGCATGAAAACAAGCCCTTGTTAACTCGACCCCTTCTGTCCCTCCTTGCCTTGCAGGAGGGACGCCTAAAGACAGGGGTCTTACCCGGCTATCTTCCGCCCATAATCGCCACGTAATCTGTTACCCAGCGTGAATATGGAACACACGTGCCCTGAGTCTTGCACTGCGCGGTGGGGGTCTTCCAGAAGTAGATCTGGCTAAAAAGGGTGCTGCCGTTGGTCTTGCAACCTTCAGTGCCCAGCAAATCGCTCGACGAACACGCCTTCGGCACCACGGGTACCGAGCCAAACCAAGCGGCGACATCACCTTGAACTTTGGGGTTCAAAGACCATTCCATCCACTTGTAAGCGCAGTTGGGATGTTTGGCATTCACATGCATCATGGTGGTATCGGCCCAGCCGGTGGCACCTTCCTTGGGGACCGTGCTGCCAATGTTCTGCTTGTTGGCCACCAGCGTATTCACCTGGTAGGGCCACGAGCCGCTTGCGACCACGCCCTCATTGGTAAAGTCCTGCACCTGCACATTGGCATCATGCCAGTAGCGCTGCACCAGCTTGCGCTGGCCGCGTAAGAGCTGCAGGGTGGCGGCGTACTGCTTTTCATTTAGCTCATAGGGATCTTTAATGCCCAGCGCAGGCTGGGTCTTCATCAGATAAAGCGCGGCGTCGGCAATGTAGATAGGCCCGTCATAGGCTTGAATGCGACCCTTGTTAGACTTGCCATCCGGCAAGGTTTGTTCAATAAAGGTGACCGCCCAGCTGGTGGGAGCGGTCTTGAACACGGTCTTGTTGTACATCAGCACGTTCGGACCCCACTGGTAGGGAGTACCATAGTGAACCCCGTTCACGGTATGCCAAGGAGCGTTCTGCAGCCTGGGGTCCACAGTTGAGTAGCTTGGGATCAGCTTGATGTTTACCGGCTGTACCTTCTTGCCGTACACCAGGCGCAAGGAGGCATCGCCCGAAGCGGTCACAAGGTCGTAGCCTCCCTGGTTCATCAGGGCGACCATCTCATCCGAGGTGCCAGCGGTCTTTACATTCACCTTACAGCCGGTGCTCTTCTCGAACTGGGTAACCCAGTCGTAGCTTTTATCGCTTTCGCCGCGCTCGATGTAGCCTGGCCAGGCAATAATGTCCAGCCGGCCCTCGCCTGCTCCCACCGACTGGAGCGGTTTCTGGCTGAAAACAATGCCTGCACACACCAGCACCAAACCTAAGATGATCCATATATACTTCTTCACGCTTACCTCCATTCGGTATCTCGCAGCCTCATACCGAGCATAAAGCACCCTGCAAATACCATCACGATTTCGCTGCCGCCTCAGTCTAAAACCTGCGGTTGGCTAGAAGCAAGCTAGGCTGGTTGCCGGTGGCGGTTTGTCACAATCTCGCATTCAACCAAAACAGCACACAAGAACAAAAGGCTATGTGCAGCCAGGGACAGCCCATGGGCGGCAACTACAAATACGGGGCAGAATCGATGCAACCGAAAGTAGGCCTTGGTGGCTTAGTCTAGTTCGGTGCCTTCCGTGCAAACCCTTAGTGAACACTACTCCGGCACGGATTGTGATATCCCAGAACCAGCCAGCAAGGAAGCTGTTTGTGTTGAAGAATGGTACTCAATGTCAGCCCACGCTACTCATCCTACTTCTTACCCCGACGTCAACGCCGTGCTCCACGTGTTACTTTCGAGCGTCCAGGCCATTTTAGGGAATCACTTTATCGGCATGTATCTGTATGGTTCGCTGGCAAGCGGTGATTTCGACCAAAGTAGCGATGTTGATTTTGTCGTTGTCACCGCCGATGAGCTTCCGGACGAGATGCTATTGGCTCTAAGAGCGTTTCATGCACACATTGCCACCAGCGGCTCAACGTGGGCGACGGAGTTAGAAGGCTCCTACATTCCACAGCACGCCCTCCGTCGCTATGACCCAACCAATGCCTTGCATCCGCACATTGATAGGGGTGGGACTCTCGGTCTAGAGCAGCACGACAGCGACTGGGTGATTCAACGCCATATCCTGCGAGAACAGGGGGTTGTGCTGGCGGGGCCAGCCCCATACACTTTGATTGACCCCGTCCAACCCAACGACTTACGGCGGGCTGTGCTGGAAATAATACATGGATGGTGGGCACCAATGCTCCATGATCCCGCTCGGCTAGACAGCCGCGGATATCAAGCCTACGCCGTCCTCACGATGTGCCGCATGCTCTATACGCTCCACTATGACACCATTGCCTCGAAACCAGTCGCAGCACGGTGGGCACAGGAGACGCTTGGCAAGCGGTGGGTACCTTTGATTGAACGAGCTTTGGTAGGGCGACACAGCCCACAATCGAAAGCGCAGTCGGGCGATGTGAACGGAACACTGGACTTTATACGATACACGCTTGGGCGTGGTCAGCAATTTGAGCTATCTGCGGATGGAGACCGAGCGTAGCGCAGCAGGCCAGCTGAGCTCGGCCGTTAGACGTTGAACCCAAACATCCGCATCTGCCGCTTGCCGTCTTCGGTCATTTTGGCGGTGGTCCAAGGCGGAGTCCAGACAAAGTCCACGCTTACCGCGTTAACACCGGGTAGGCGCATCACGGCGATCTCGGCATCGGCTTTCACGATATCCTGGGCGGGACAACCAATTGAGGTAAGGGTCATGGTGACATCCACTTCGCCAGAATCCCTGACATCCACGTCGTACACTAAGCCAAGATCCACAACGTTTACGGGTATCTCGGGGTCCTTGACTACTTTGAGGGCCTCGAGAACTTGTTCTTTAGAAGGGACCGCGACTTGCTCGCTCATGCCCGGAGTATAATCCACTGCTTCGTGCCAACACAGGGAGAGCGTTCACGGTTCAAGCGCTACCTGGCTGCCTGCAAACGGGCAGCCACCAGCTCCGCCACGTCCAGCACCTTGGGCGCCTGTCCCTCAGGTTCCCGGGCGGTCTCCACGTTCATCATCTGCATACAGAAAGGGCAGCCGGTGGCGATAGTACCTGCACCCGTGCCCTTCAGCTCGCGGTAGCGGTTAGCCGAAACGCGCTCGTTGCCGGGCTCTTCTTCCTTCCAGAACTGGGCTCCGCCCGCCCCACAACAGAAACTATCTTCACGCTTGCGCCCGGGTTCGATGAGTTTTAGCCCTAGACCCTTGATAACCTCGCGCGGCTCGTCATATATCTGGTTGTGGCGGCCCAGGTAGCACGGGTCGTGAAAGGTCACGTCCTCGCTGGCAGCAGCAAGCTTGATTTTCCCCGACTCCATCAGCTCGGAGATGTACTCCGTATGGTGTTTAACGTTGTACTCACCGCCAAAGTCCTGGTACTCGTTGGCGAGGGTGTGAAAGCAGTGGGGGCAGGTGGTCACGATGGTCTTGGGCCTGATCTGGTTGAGGGTGGCGACATTTTCTTCTGCAAGCTGCGTAAACAGGTACTCGTTACCGGCGCGGCGGGCGGCGTCCCCGGTGCATTTCTCCCGCTTGCCCAAGATAGCCCACGCAATGCCCGAAGCCTGGAGGATCTCCGCCATGCTGCGGGCAATTTTCTGGGCGCGCGGGTCGTAACTGGGCGCGCAGCCCACCCAGTAGAGCACCTCGGCATCCGGCTTCTCTTCAACGGTTGGCGCCTGGAACGCCAGGCCTTCGGTCCAGCCGGTGCGCTTATCTTGGCCCAGGTTCCAGGGATTGCCGTTTCGCTCCATTCCTTTGAACGCGTTGTTGAACGCCTGCGGAAACTCACCCTGCATCATCACCCGCTCGCGGCGGACATCCAAAATATGCAGCATTGGTTCGTTGCCCACCGGACACACTTCCACGCAAGCATTGCAGGTAGTGCAGGCCCAGACGGCCTCGTCGCTGAGAGCAAAGTCCATCAGGGAACGGGGGCTCTCTTTGCCCGCAGAAAATTCAGGCAGGATCTGATTAAGCTCGTAGCGTTCTGAAATCAGGATGGCCGCGGGAGAGAGCGCCTTACCCGTGGTGTACGCGGGACAGACTTCCTGGCAGCGGTTACACATAATGCACGAATACGCGTCCAGCAGCCTAGGCCAAGAAAAGTCCTCCAGCTTAGCAACGCCAAAGTTTTCCTCTTTGCTGAAATTGAGCGGCATGAGCGTTCCCGGCTTCTCCTTTTTGAAGGCGAGGTTGAGCGGCGCAAGTAGCAGGTGAATGTGCTTCGAGCGCGCGAAGTACGGAAGGAAGAGCAGGATCGAGCCCAGCGCAAACCACCAAAACATATGTTCAAAAAGCTGCACGGTGTTGTAGTCAAACCGCTCCACCCCCAGAGCTATAAAAGAAGCCACCGGCTGAAATGGATCCGGGTCGGACAAAGCAATCTGCGAGGCCTTGGATAAGAGGCGCGAGCCCACGTGAAAGAAAATGAACCCGCCGACGACAGCGGAGTCGCGCGGAATACCCTGGCGAACTTTTTCGTGCAGGGGGGTTTTCTGGTTCCAGCTGAAGTCTTTGCGCTTCACGCCGTAACGGCGGACCATCAGCCCGACGATGCCCACCAAGATGCCCGCGGTCAGCACATCCGCAGCCAGGTTGAAATAGTTCCAGCCGCCCCCGCGGGCCTCGAGGTTGCTGACAAACCCCTCCAGCAGGTCAACCAGGTTCACCGCAAGATAAAAAACAAACCCGTACAAGACCAGCGCGTGCAAAAGCGAAACAAAGGGCCTTTTTTTGAACACCGTCTGCTGGCTGGCAGCAAGCCACAACCCTTTCAAAAGCCTTAGGGCCAGATGGTCAAACCGGTCCTCCGGCTTTCCCCGGCTGATGGCCCTGAAAACCTGATAAAAACGCACCCCGGCAAAGTAGCCGCAAAGGCCAGCCAAGATAAGGAAGAAGATTTTCTCGCTAACGGTCAGCACTTTGGCCTCCGGTGAACCAGCTGCGCTTGCAACAATCGTACCGGTTGGCGGTGGCGCAGTCCAGATTCACCGAATCAATGTCTGAGGACTCGGATGCCCAGGCATGGCCTGACCGGATCTTCCGGACCGCCTAAATCCAACTGAAGCTGGCCCAGGCCACCAGAACGCCAATAATGGCTCCCACAGTGACCTCGAGGTAGGTATGCCCCAGCAACTCCTTGAGCGGCTCCGGCTCCGGCCCGCGTTGCATGACCACCCGGAACTCCTCGACCAGATCGTTCAACAATTGCGCGTGCAGGCCCGCCGCACGCCGGATACCGGTGGCGTCGTAGATCACAATGAACGCCAGCACGGCGCCAAGGGCAAAGTACGGGCTGCCAAACCCCTGCGTCATCCCGAGCCCAGTGGCAAGAGCGGTCACCGTGGCGGAATGAGAAGAAGGCATCCCGCCTGTTTCCAAAAACCGCTCCCACTCCCAGCGCTTCTCGATTGCGTAGTAAACTACCAGCTTGACACTCTGGGCAAAAAGGCTCGCGAAGACCGCGGTCCAGAGGACCTGGTTAGACCATAGCGCTTGCATCTCGCCTCCGAATGGCTGCTTTTACGGTGTTGGATAGCAGCATGGCTACCGTCATCGGGCCCACGCCGCCGGGAACGGGAGAAAGTGCGCCCGCAACATGAGCCACCCCGGGGTCCACGTCTCCCACCAGCTTCTCTCCAACTCGGTTCACGCCCACATCTACCACCACCGCGCCGGGCCGAACCATCGAACTTTTTATGAGCCCGGCCCTGCCCGCCGCTGCTACCAGGATGTCAGCCCGGCGGGTCACCGCAACCAGATCGGGGGTCTTGGAATGCGCCAGCGTCACAGTGGCATCGCTGCGGAGCATCAGGGCCGCCAAAGGTTTTCCCACCAGGTTGCTCCTGCCCACAATGACCACTTCTTTGCCCGCCACCGAAAACCCGTAGTGGTTCAACAAGCGCATGACCCCCGCTGGAGTGCAGGACTCCAAACATTCTTCGCCGCTCCAAAGCCGGCCCACGTTGATGGGATGCAGGCCATCTACATCCTTATCGGGGCGGATGGCTTCCAGAACTGTTTTCGGGCTGATGTGCTTGGGCACCGGAAACTGAACCAGTATGCCGTCAACATTCTGGTCGGCGTTGAGTTGATGAATCAGAGCCAACAGTTCTCCTTGGCTGGTGGACTCGGGCAAGACAGTGACTTCGCTTTGCAGGCCAAGCTTCTTGGCTTGACGGTCCTTGAGCCGTACATACGAGACCGAAGCGGGGTCTTCCCCCAAGCGCACCACGTGGAGCCTGGGGACAAAGGTCAGGCCGGCTAGCTGAGCGTGAAGTTCGGCGTACAAAGCCTCGGCCACCGGCGAGCCTTCAAGTTTGAGCAGGGCGCCTTGCGCTGGCATCAGTCGTCCTTGGCCACGGCCTTGAGCTCGCCGGACTCCAGGCGCTTGAGCAGCCTGGCGAGCACACCGTTCACAAAGCGGCCCGAGTCCTCGCCGCCAAAGCGTTTGGCAATTTTAACCGCCACTTCAATCAGGGGAGCATGCGGGGTGCGTTCGTAGAGCATCTCGTAGGCGGCAAGCCTGAGGATAGCCAGGTCGGTCTTGGCCATCTGGCCAAAGCTCCAGCCTTCGATGGTGCCCGAGAGCACGCGGTCCACCGCTGCTTCGCACGAGCGGTAGCCGTCCAACAGTTTGCGCGCGAAGGTAAGGCCTTCGTCGCCCAGTTCTTCTGAAGCGCTTTCGGGATCCTCCCCCAGCTCCAGCAGGGCGTGCTGCCAGGCGGCCTCGAGGTCCACCCCCCCCACCGCATGTTCAAACAACACCTTGAACGCAAGCTCCCGTGCCTTACGCCGCATCCTTCTCCCGGTACTCGACGCCTACTACTGTGATGTGTACCGCGCGCACCTTGAGCCCGGTGGAGGCCAGCAGCGTATCGGCCACAGTGCGCTGCGTCTGGGCCGCAAGTTCCGCGATGGGACGGCCAAAATCCACATTCACCACCAGGTCCACCGTAAGGTTCTCGCCCTCGCGTTCAATTCTTACGGGCCTGCCCCTGCGCCCGGAGAGCACGTCCCCCACGCTGCGCGTCCCCGCCTGCACCAAGCGCAGGCCTTCCTGGTTTTCGAGCGCCAAACTCACGATGCCCACTAGCGCACTATCGCTAAGGTCATAGTCCACCATGCCCAAGTTTACTCGTTAATAGCCCATGCCTGATAGCCGGGGGCTAAAAGGCCCTTGCAACCAACTTTGGGTAAATTACCGGATTTAAGTATCTCCAGTCTAAGTTGGTCGAAAGGCTTGAAAAGCCGCCCTGTGTTCCTTGCTCCCTCTGGCCCTAGTGAGTTTGGTCGAAGGGTCAAACTCACTATAAAGATACTTAGTACGGCAATGGCCAGGTTCGAAAATAAGCACGCACGCGCCCCCACAAGCCCACCAGGCCCTGGGGCTCCAGAATCAGAAAGGCCAGAATCAGCCCGCCAAAAACCACGTTGCGCCAGGCTGCCAGGCTGGCGGCATACTGGGGACCAAAGGCGCCCACCAGGGCGTTGAGCCACTCCGGGATCAAGAGCACAAATAACGCTCCCAACACCGCCCCTAGCGGGGTCCCGGCTCCTCCGACAATCACCATGGCCAGATACTGTATGCTGCCGCCAAAGGGAAAAGTTTCCGGCGTGATGGCCTTGTAAAGGTTGGCCAGGAGGCCGCCCGCAATGCCCGCGTAAAAAGCCGAAACCGCGAACGCCGTCAGCTTGGCCTGGACCAGGTTCACGCCGGAAAGCTCGGCCGAGAGGTCGTTGTCGCGCACCGCAAACCAACTCCGGCCAGCGCGGGTGGAAAAAAGGCGCTTGGCGTAAAAAAACAGTGGAACCGCAAACAACAGCACCAAATACCAAAGGCCGGCAGCATCTGCCAGTTGCCAACCAAGCAGTTCGGCTGGAGGCAGGTTGCGGCCGCGGATCCCACCGGTGACCGGCTCCCACCTTTTAAAGATGTACTCCGCCAGAAACTGGAAGGCCAGCGTGGCAATGGCCAGGTAAGCTCCCTTGATACGCAGCGATGGCAGACCCAGCACGATGCCAATCAGGCCCGCAAGCGCTCCGCCAAGAAGGATACCCAAAGGGGCAAGGGGGCCCGCCAGGTGCGATGCGGCGTAGGCGCCCACCCCCACGAACGCGGCGTGGCCGAGTGAGATCTGCCCAGCTCCGCCAACCAGTATGTTGAGTCCCAGGGCCGCCACCGCCCCGGTGGCCACCAGCACCGCCACGTACATGGGATAGGGTCCAAGCATCAAGGGCAGCGCCAGGAGAAGCACCAAGAAAAAGTACAGCCAGGCCCGGCCCAAATTGGTGCTGGCGTACGCCTCGTCTTGGCGGTAACTGGTCCTTAGTGCGCGAGAGGTTTTTCGGCTCAACCAGTCGGTAACGGTCTTGGAAACTTGGTAGATCATGGCTGCCTCTGGGGAAAGGTTTGTGCTGGCAGATCGGAGATTCTGACCACGGCCTCGAGGCCGCCCTGCCCCTCGGCGTAGCGTATGGGCAGCGTGACCTTGGCAAAGGCCACACCCGCGTAGATGGCCTCGATCAGCGGGGCATAGCGCTCGGTAATGACGCCGCGCCTCACTTTGTGGCTCCGGGTAACCTCACCGTCATCGGGATGAAGCTCTTTGGGCAAGACCGCAAAGCGCCGCACTCTCAGGGAGTCCGGCGTGGCCGGCAATATCCGGGCAATTTCTTTCGAGATCAGTTGGTAGACCTCTTCACGGGCGGCAAGGCTCTGGTAGGAGGTGAAGCCAATGCCAGCCTTTCGGGCCCAGCGCTGGGTGGATGCGGGGTCCACTTCGATAAGCGCGGAAATGAAAGACCTGCCGTGGCCGATCACCACCGCTTCACGGATATAGGGCGAGGACTTGAGCCGGTTCTCCAGCACCTCTGGCGCCAGCCGCGTTCCATCTTGAAGTTCAAACAGTTGCTTTAAGTCGCCCAGAACCACCAGCCGGCCCTTGCGGTCGAAGAAGCCTGAGTCCCCGGTCTTGAAAAAGCCGTCCTGGGTAAAGCGCTCCTGGGTGAGGGCCTGGTCTTTGAAATAGCCGCTGAATACCTGGGGCGCTTTGATTTCTATCTCGCCAACGGTGGAAATGCGCACCTGGGTCTCGTAAAGTGGCGTGCCTACGGTCTCGGGGGGAGTGTCGCCTGCTTGATGGGCACAAGCGGCGCCGGCGGTCTCCGGCTGGCCGTAAAGCTGGCGGAGGTCTACCCCCAAGGCCCGGAAAAAGACAAAAGTTTCCAGGCTGACCGGAGCCCCCGAGGTGACGGCCACCTTACAGGCCCCCAGGCCAAGCCGGGCTCTTATTGGCCTGGCGACCATGAAATAGGCTATGGCCGCCTGGGCCTCGAGGCCCACCCCTAAGCGCACCTTCCGCTCATGCCGAAGGGTGGCTTCGCGCAGCACTTTCATGCCCCAGCGGCCAACACTTTTCTTGAGGCCGCGGGCATCCTGCATACGGCTCCAATCAGTGCGGCGGCGGGAGCATGCAGGCAAGACTTTCTGCATTCAGGTTGGCGGTACTCCCCGCCAACGTGTTTGTTTTTGCGACAACACAAAAACAACAGTCCGACCACCAGTACGTTTGTAGCATCGTGATGATCTTCCTGCTTTTGCAGCCCGGAATGATCATCGATCTACAAACTACGGGATATGCCCGATTTTCTGGTGGCAAAGTCAGTTCGCCGTGCAAGCTTCACACTACAGGGTACAGAAGTGCAGAACATGTCTTGCCTGCATGCTGGCCGCCGCACTGATTGAGAGCCGTATGCAGGATGCCCGCGGCCTCAAGAAAAGTGTTGGCCGCTGGGGCATGAAAGTGCTGCGCGAAGCCACCCTTCG
>JAMCQK010000059.1:4079-5294 GCA_023382135.1 Deinococcus sp. | reverse complement strand
CGGAATAGCGCTCTTGCGTAGCGGCACATAGTAAGAGGCCTGCACCCACTTGGCCACCACCTCGGGCTCCATCAGGTACTGCCAGAAAGCCAACGCGCCCTTGATTTGATCGGGCGAAGCGCCCTTCACCACCACCAGTTGGGCGCCACCCAGAGGTACCTTGCCCCCCGGCTCTTTGGGAACCGGTGCCACCCCCAGCTTGAAGGCGAAGGAAAAGCCCTCGGCAGCGGGCCAGTTGGCAATGGAAGCGAAGACCATCATGCCCTTGGTGCGGACAAAGTCCAGTTGTGCAAACTGTGACTCGCCCAGGTTGCGCACCGAGGTCGCGCCCGCTCTGCCTAGGTCCTGCAGGAACTCGAGGGCTTGCACTACTTCGGCTGAGGTGAAGTTGGGTTTGCCGTCCTTGGTTACCAGGTTGCCGCCGCGGCTGGTAACCATAGCTTCAAAGGTCCACGACTCGGTAAGCGCAATGAACCCCTTGGCCTGACGGCTCGACAGCGCCTTGGCCAGCACGGCGAACTCTTGCCAGGTGGCGGGGGGCTTGAGCCCTTTAGCCCTCAGGGTGTTTTCGTTAAAGAAGAGTACCGGGGTGGAGGTGTTGAAGGGCAGGCCGTAACGCTTGCCATTGATGATGCCGTAGTCCCACGCGGCGTCGAAGATGTCGTCGGTAAAACTCTTGGGAAGCTGCGCGGTGAGCTCGTCCAGCGGGAGCACGCCGCCTTCCGCCACCAAGCGGGGGAAGAACACCACTTCGGCCTGGTAGAGCACGGGCGCGCCTCCAGCCCTCAGCGCGGAGACCAGCTTGCTTTCTTGCTCGCGGTAGTCTCCCTGGTACTTCGGCACCACTTTGTAGGTTTTCTGTTTGCTGTTGAAGTCATTCGCAAACTGGTCGATGGCGCGGCCCGCGGGGCCGTCCATGGCGTGCCAGAAAGGAATCTCCACCTGCGCAAAGGCCAGCCCGCTTACCAACAAAAGCCATGCAAGGATCCGCATCACACTTGCCTCCCGCAACAAGATAACTGTCTGCCAGGTTATTCTACCCATCTAGGTCTCTCCCGGTTGACTTTGTCAAAAGCCAACCCGACCAACGGGAATAGTCGGTAAAACTCTTGGGAAGCTGCGCGGTGAGCTCGTCCAGCGGGAGCACGCCGCCTTCCGCCACCAAGCGGGGGAAGAACACCACTTCGGCCTGGTAGAGCACGAGATCGGAAGAGC
>JAMCQK010000059.1:0-4069 GCA_023382135.1 Deinococcus sp. | reverse complement strand
AGCTCTCATCCGTCAGATTCAGCCTAGAGCCACTTAGCCTGTGCTTGGAACAGGAATGAAGGTTCCTCGGGGAGACTCGCACGCCAAGTTTCGATAGACACGGTTATTGCTTGTCGCCCAGTAGGGCTTTCTTCTGGGCCTCTTCCAGCGCCACCCTGGCGGGGACGCCGCCTTTCAGGGCACGCTCCAGGGCGTTCTCGAGGTCTTTGTACCAGACCACAAAACCGGGGTCTTGTATCCAGACGGCGGTGTCTTCTACCTGGGCAAAGGCTGCTCTGCGCCTGGGATCGGCCTTGTAAAAGTCTTCCAGGAAGGGCTGCGCGGCGCGGCGCATGGGCATGTAGTAGGTGGTCTTGACCCAGCGGGCAATGTTGGCGGGCTCCATCAGGTAGCGCCAAAACACCACCGATCCTCTGGCCTGCTCGTGGTTCGCGCCCCTGATCACCACCAGCGAAGCGCCCGCAAGCGGTACCTTGCCGCCCGGTTCCAGCGGGATAGCGGCTATTCCCAGCTTGAAAGGAATGTTGGTGCGGTCTTCAATCACCGGCCAGAACGTTATTGGGGCTACGCCCATAAAAGCCTTGGTGCGGATGAAGTCCGCCACCGAAAACTCGGCCTCGGCAATGGTACGACTCTGCGCCGCTCCTTTCTTCACCATGTTCTGCAGGAACTCGAGGCTCTCCACCACCTTGGGGTTCACGAGGTCCGGCTTACCAGAGGCATCCACCAAACTGCCGCCACGGCTCATCACCAGCACGTTGAAGCTATAAATATCGCTGCTCGCCAGGTAGCCCTTGGCCGCGCGGGTGCTGAGCCTCTTGGCCGCCGCTTCCACCTCTTGCCAGGTCTTGGGGGCGGACAGGCCTTTGGCCGCAAACTGATCGGCGTTGTAAAAAAGCACCGGCACCGAAAGCCCAATCGGCAGACCATAGGTCTTCCCCGCCAAACGGCCTGTTTCGATAAAGCCAGGGAAAAAGTCGCTGGGTGCGCCCGCAAGGTACTCGTCCAGGGGGAGCGCAACACCTTCTTGCACCATGCGGCCCAAGAAAGAGATCTCTCCCATGAAGAGCGCCGGCGCGCCCCCCGAACGCATCGCGGCCAGCAGCTTGAGGCCGCCTTCGGTGTAGTCGCCCACAAAGCGGGGTTCGATCTTGTACTCTTTTTGCTTGCTGTTAAATTCGCCGATGAACTGCTCGAATAGCTCCTGGGCGGGAGGTCCCGCAGTGTGCCAGAAAGGGATCACCAGCGGCTTCTGGGCCAGCGCGAAACCGAGCAAACCAACTAGGGTTATTAGGGCACGAATCATTTTGCCTCCGAAGCGCCTGTTGGCACATTCGTTAGGGTAGTCTGCCACACGCAAGATGAAAAGGTCCACCGGCAAGCTCAATTTTCGCTGAATGTTGGCTGTACCAGCAGACTATTAGCCCTTAAGGCCTTCCTCAAATGTCTCCACAATTCTCCGCTCGTAGGCCAGATAAGCGATGGCCAGCGGCAAGGTTGCCGCCAGCGCCGCCGCCGAGAGCACGCCCCAGTCAAAAGGATTGCTGCGCTGAAGATCGGTAAGCCAGGTCTGCACGGTCTTGAGCTTCTGGTCGCCCGCCATGATGCGCGGGTAAAGCACCAGGTTCCAGTGGGCCGCAAAGGAGATGACCCCGGCGGCAATCAGCTGCGGGCGGAGCAGGGGAAAGAGGATGCGGGCGAGCACCACAGGGTGGCCCGCACCGTCGAGCCGGGCTGCTTCCAGCAGTTCCTCCGGTACGGTGCGGATGCCCTGATACAGTAAGAAGACCACAAACGGGCTGGCAGCGAAAGGCAACAAGAGTGCCCACAAGGTATCGAGCAGATGGAGTCCTTTTAATAAGCCGTAGAGCGGCACCAGCAGCAACTCGGCGGGGACCGCCAACAATACCAGGAAAAAGGGCAGTAGCTTTGCGCCCTCTTTTATGGCATAGGCCGCCAGAAAGCCGGTGAGTAGTTGCAGCAAGGTAACCGAGCCCGAGAGCCCAATGGAAAACCACAGCCGGCCCCAGAAGCCTTCTTTGCCCAGCACCTGGAAGTTTTGCAGGGTAAAGCCGATGCGGCTAAACAGGTCGCCCGAATTGACTACGTCCCGAGGGATGAAGGCTGCGTATCCCATCCAGATGAATGGAAGAGCGACCAGGAACAAGGTGGTGAAGACGAATAGGTGTCTCATGGGCCTGGAAACAACCAGCCCTTGCGGGCCGAGCGAGGCCTGAACCCGGCATCAAAACCAGCGCGGCTCATGTCTCGTCCCGCAGTAAGCGCGCTTGCGCGTAAGCGAAAGCCAGGGTGATCAGCAGCAACACCACCGTCACCGCAGCGGCGTAGCCCAGGCGGAAGTTCTCGAAACCGGTTTCATACAAGTAGTAACCCAGCACCCTGGTAGCGCCAAACGGCCCCCCGCGGGTGAGTAGGAACACCGCGCTATAGGACTGAAGCGAGAACACCGTTCCCACTACCAGCAAGAAGGCCAGGGCTGGCTTTAAGAGCGGCAGCGTGATGAAGCGGAAAGTCTGGCTGGGGCTGGCGCCGTCCACCATGGCGGCCTCGAGCACCGCCCTGGGAATGGCCTTGAGCCTGGCGGAGACCACCAAGACCCCGTACCCCAGGTTCCGCCAGATGGTAAAAAGCACCACCACCACCAAAGCCCAGAACCCGTTGTTGTTCCAGGGGGGTATGGGAACAAAGTTGGCCAGAGCGCCGTACTCCGGGTGAAAGAGGGTGTACCAGGAGATACTGGCGCCCCCCAACGTAACCAGCCCCGGCAAGAAGAGCAGGGCCTTGGCCTGGCGTTCGTAGCGCTGGCCATCCAGGGCAAACGCCAACAGCACCGAAAACCCCACGAAGCCGGGGAGCGCCATAAGCGCGAAGAATAGCGTGGTGACCAGGCTCCTTCGGAAGTCCGGGTCCTGCAGAATCTGCCGGAAGTTCTGCAGGCCGACTGGCTTGGGATCGGAGAGGCCCGACCAGTCCCAGGTGGAAAACCTGAGGACGTCCAGAAAAGGGTAAAGCAGAAAAAGCGCCAGCAGCCCCACGGCTGGAAGCGCGAACAGGTGCGCGGAGTAACGCGCTACCACAGATAAAGGAGGGAGACCCTGACCGTATAGCGGTCAGAGGTTGCGATGTCCAAGGCCACCGGGTCTAGGTAGACTCGTAAGCCAAGCCCGTAGGCAGCGTGGAAGCCATTCTGGTAGCCAATGCCCACAAAGCCAGAAAGAGCGCTGCTGGGGAGTTCGAAGGTAAACACCGGACCCAGGTGTACCCCAAAAGCAGGCAAGGCCACCCCCAGTAGCGAGGTGCCATAGCGAAGATCGAGCCCCAGCCCAGCCGAAAGCGAAAGGTCGGATATGGTGAGCGCCGGAAGCAGATTTAGCCGCAGAAGGCTCCAGCCCTGAACTTGGGAGCCAACCGCGACTTCAAGGTCAAGCCCGGTATCAACACCCAGCGGGCCAAAGGGCAGCGAGAGCCCGGCCTGCGCGGTGATTCCTTGATCGAGCGCGTAACCTACGCCAAAAGTGTTCTCAGGGTATGCGGGAACCTGCGCCTGCGCAAAACCCAACAGCAATAAAGGAAGTGCTAGAAGTCGCTTCATGGGTGCCTCCACGTCCAGACCGGACCATCATAACAGGGCTGTGGTTGGGATTTCCGGCCTTTTGCGGGAAAATAGCGTCATGCGCTACCCCTTGTACCTTCCGGGCGAATCGCGTGGCGGGAGCGCCGTGCGCCTGCCGGATGTTCCACTCCTGGTGCTGGTGGGGCTTACCGGGGTGGGGAAAAGCAGCCTGCTCGAGGCTTTGGCATTCCCGACCCTGCCCGACCGGCGCGAGCTGGTGGACCGCTATGTGTTGCCGCTTTTTGGGGCGGTACCGCCGCTGGACCGCAAGGCCCGCTTTGAAATCACCCGCAGGTTTCGGGAAACGCACCCCGGCGGAGTGGCCGAAATTCTGGCAAAAGCCTTGGTTGAGCCCGTGTGGCCGCTGGTATTTGACGGGCTAAGGGGAGAGGCGGAGGTTCGTTACGCGCTCGACTGCTTGCCATTGGCGGTCCA
>JAMCQK010000181.1:339-5338 GCA_023382135.1 Deinococcus sp. | reverse complement strand
AAGCTTGTATTCTTCCTCGGAAAGCTGGTTGATGGGGACAATTTTCCCGGCGTTCAGGATGGCCGCGGTGAGCCCCGCCTTGATGCACTCGTCCAGAAAAACCGAATTGAGCACCTGGCGTGCGCGGCCATATACTCAAGGTTCTCTTTCATGACCACCGTGCTCTTGACCAAAAGACCACTCATGCCGATCACGTCAGGCTTGTGTTCTTCGACGGCGGCCAAAATTTCCTCGATGGGCTTTTTGATGCCCAGGTTGACCACTTTGTAGCCGTTGTTCGAAAGGATAATATCCACCAAGTTCTTGCCGATATCGTGCACGTCGCCTTTTACGGTGGCAATTACCATCGAGCCTTTGTTGGCGCCTTCCAACCGTTCCATTTTGGGCTCGAGATACCGGACTGCGCCCTTCATGGTCTCGGCAGACTGAAGCACAAAAGGAAGCTGCATTTTGCCGGAGCCAAAAAGCTCGCCAACAACCTTCATTCCGTCCAGCAGAATCTTGTTGATTATCTCCACAGGTGAATAGCCAGCGGACAGGGCGGCCTCGAGGTCTGACTCCAAACCTACCTTGCGCCCATCAATGATCCGTTTCTTGAGCCTCTCTTCGACTGTCAGCCCGGCAAGGGGGTCCAAGGCAGAGGATTTTTCCCGTTTGTTCTTGGCGAAATAGTCCACAAACACAAATAGCGGGTCATAGGTAACCTCGCCGCCGGGGCCAAACACTCTCCGGTCGTAAACCAGGTCCAGGGCAAGCTTGTATTCTTCCTCGGAAAGCTGGTTGATGGGGACAATTTTCCCGGCGTTCAGGATGGCCGCGGTGAGCCCCGCCTTGATGCACTCGTCCAGAAAAACCGAATTGAGCACCTGGCGTGCGCGGGGGGAGACCCCAAAAGACACGTTCGACACGCCCAGAATGAAGCCTGCCTCGGGGAGCATCTCTCGTACCCGCCGGATCCCTTCAATAGTCCACAGGGCCAGCTTGCGGGTGTCTTCGTCCCCTTGGGTAATAGGAAAAGTAAGGAGATCAAAGAGAATACTGCCGCCAGAGATGCCGTGGACTGTGGTGAGGCGCTCGTACATGCGGAGCGCGATCTCCACTTTGCGCTCGGGTGTCTTGGCCATACCGGCCTCTTTGTCCTCGTCAATGGTGAGCGCCACCAAGGCCGCGCCGTGGCGGCTTGCCAGGGCTGCCACTTTGTCAAACTTTTCAATGCCGTCTTCCAGATTGGCCGAGTTGAGAATGGCCCGGCCCCCAAGGTGCTTGAGGGCTTCTTCCATTACGTCCAGCTGGGTGGAGTCCACCATGATGGGGATCTGGACGCTGGTGGAAAAACGCTGGATAACCTCGCGCATATCTTTTACTTCATCCCGCCCAGTCCAAGCCACGGAAACATCCAGCACGTGAGCGCCCTCGGCCACCTGCTCCTGCGCCAGCTCGGACATGCCTTCAAAGTCTTGGGAGAAAAGAAGCTCGCGAAACTTTTTGGAGCCGGTGGCGTTGGTCCGCTCGCCGACGATAAGGATGCCCGTGTCTTGCCTGAGCGCTACGCTCTGGTAAAGACTGGCAACAGATGCCGGAAAAGACCGCAGCTGGCTTTTAGCCGGGGCAAGCGCGGACACTGCCCCGGCCAAGGCGCGGATGTGTTCGGGGCCGGTGCCACAGCAGCCCCCTACCACGTTCAAGCCGTAGTCGCGCACAAACTTTTGCTGCCAGCGCACAAGCTCGGCGGGTGAGAGATCGTAGACTTCACGACCTCCTTCGTTCCGGGGTAAGCCGGCATTGGGGAGGCATGAGACCCAGCGGGTGGAGTTCTGGCAGAAGTAGCGGATGTGCGAGTCCATCAGGTCCGGGCCGGTGGCGCAGTTCATGCCTACAACGTCAATGGGCAAAGCCTCGAGGGCTACCAACGCCGCGGCATCATCGGTCCCCACCAGCATGGTGCCGGTGGATTCGATGGTAACTTGCACCTGAATAGGCACTTCTCTGCCGGCCTCCAGCATGGCCGGGCGCGCCGCCTGCACCGCGCAGCGCATTTGCAAGATATCCTGGCAGGTCTCGATGATGATCAGGTCCACGCCTCCGCGGATAAGCCCGCGCGCGCCCGTACGGTAGGACTCGAATAGCTGGTCCCAGGAAATCTGGCCAAGCGAAATGAGTTTGGTACCCGGCCCTTGCGAGCCCGCCACGAAGCGCGGCTTTTCCGGAACGAAGAATTCGTCCGCCACTTTTCGCGCCAAGGCAGCCGCGCGAAACGCAAGGTCTTCGGTTTTATCCTGCAAGCCATACTCGATGAGCACGTGGGTCAAAGCCCCAAACGAGTTGGTTTCGATAACGTCAGCGCCGGCCTCGAGGTAGCTCCGGTGAATTTTCTCAATTACGTCTGGCCTGGTAACTAACAACCACTCCGGACACCCCTCGTACTGTTCCCCGCCGTAATCTTCGGTTGTCAAGTTAAACTTGAAAATCTCGGTACCCATGCCGCCATCAAAAACCAGCACCTTTTCCGAAAGGGCGCGGAGGTAGGCAAACCGCTTGGCGCGTTCTTCCCGCAGGTAGCCTTTGTGGTTCAAGGGGGTTTGGAGGTTAATGCTCATAGGAAAACACCGGCCGGCGCCGCGAGAGCCGGTTGGTACATTGTAGGGCCAGCCGCCAAGGCCTCAAAGCCCTGGCGGGGTTATCCTGAAGCATGGCGGATATCACCAAGGGAATTCTCTACACCGACGAGTACCAGATCACCATGTCGCAGGTGTTCTTCCGGCTGGGCATTCACGAGAAACCCGCGCTGTTTGAGTTCTTCTACCGCAAGAATCCGGACTACGGCCAGCACCAGGCGGGCTACAGCGTGTTTGCTGGGCTGGATCCGTTTTTGGACTGGATGACGGAGGCCAAGGTTGAGACAACCGACCTCGAGGCCCTGCGGGCGCAAAAAAGCCGTTCCGGCAAACCGCTGTTCGACGAAGACTTCCTTTCCTGGCTCAACAAGAACGGATCGTTCGATGGCCTCAGCCTGCGCGCGGTAGACGAAGGCCGCGTGGTCCACCCACAGGTTCCATTAATAGCGGCGGAAGGCCCGCTGGTGCAGGCGCAGCTGTTGGAGACCGCGCTTTTGAACCGCATCAACTTTGAAACCCTGGTAGCCACCAAGGCGGCCCGCGTGCGCGAAGCCGCGGGTGAAAGTTTAGTGTTGGACTTTGGGCTCAGGCGCGCACCCGGCGAGGCCGGCAACGCCGCCACCCGGGCCAGCCTGATAGGCGGAGCCGACCGCAGCTCCAATGTGGGAATGTCGTATGCGCTCGGATTGCAAGCGGCGGGCACCCACGCGCACAGCCTGGTGCAGGCGTTCATGGCACTGGGGATGAGCGAACTCGAGGCCTTCCAGGCTTATGCTGGTGTGTATCCGGATGACACCGTGCTGCTAGTGGACACGGTCGAGACGCTGGAAAGCGGTGTGCCAAACGCCATCAAAGTATTCGAAGATCTGAAGCGCAAAGGCCACAAGCCGGTAGGCATCCGGCTTGACTCCGGCGACCTTGCGTACCTTGCCATCCAGTCCGCCAGGATGCTGGATAAAGCAGGCTTTGCCGACACGCTCTTGGTGCTCTCGTCCGATTTAGACGAGCTGATCATCTGGCAGATCCAGACCCAGATTCACCAGGAAGCCGGGCGCTACGGCGTGGATCCAGATGCGCTCATCAAGCGCCTGGTGTTCGGAGTGGGCACGCGCATGGTGACCAGTTGGGGACAGCCCGCGCTGGGTGGCGTGTACAAGGTGGTGGCGGTGCGCGACGATGGCCACTGGAAGCCGGCAATTAAGGTCTCGGACACCATGGAAAAGGTGCTCAACCCAGGGCACAAGAAAGCCTGGCGCATCTACGACGAACGCGGACTGGCCACGGCAGATTTTCTTTCGCTCTCGGATGAAGCGCCCGAAAAAGAAAATGTTCTTACATTGCACCATCCAGCAGATTCAGCCAAGCACCGGCGGATCACAATGGACAAAAGCCGCCTCGAGGCTCTCCACCGCGAGGTCTGGAAAGGGAAACGTTTGCTGGAGCCCGTCTCGTTATCGGTGATGCGAGAGCGCAAAAAACAAGACGTTGAAAAGTTGGACCAGGGCGTTCGCAGGCTGGTGAACCCGCACGTCTACCACGTCTCGCTCTCGGAAAAACTCTGGACGCTTAAAAACAAGCTGGTGGAAGAAGTCACCGGCAAGCAGTGATTGGGTCCAGCCACAGTTCTGACGCAGGCTACTTTTTCCCAAGCTCCGGGAACTTGGCTTGCAGTGCCTCCAGAGTTGCCGGGGGCACCAGCTTGGCTACGTCGCCTCCATAGCGGGCAATTTCTTTGACCATTGTTGAGGACACATAAGACCAGCGGGTGGCGGCCATGATGAAAAAAGTTTCGACCTGCGGGTTCAGCTGCCGGTTCAGGTGGGCCTGCTGGAGCTCGTACTCGTAGTCGGAGACCGCGCGCATACCCTTCACGATGATGCGAACGCCTTTCTTGCGCATGTACTCAGCCAAAAGCCCGCTGAAGGTTTCCGAATCCACCTTGCCCAGATGTGCCGTGGCCTTGCGGATGATTTCCACCCGCTCCTCCGGCTCAAAAAGCCACTGGCCGCGCTTGGAGGCGTTTTCCAACACCGCCACTGTTATCCGGTCGAAATGCCTGGTGGCGCGCTGGATCACGTCCATATGCCCGTTGGTAAGCGGGTCAAAGCTGCCTGGGTAGATGACGTGCATATATCCCAAGTGTCCAGGGTCTTTAGCTATGGGTCAAGTGGCGTGGCCCTGACTCTCGATAATCGTGAGCGCGTTGCTGCCATAGACGCGCCTTTCGCCTTTGGGCCAGTGGAGCTTTGCAGGATGCTGGAGAATATATAGACCACCTGTTTCAACGATGCCCGAGTTTAGAAGGCGGGTGAAGTCTTCCTCCAGGTTGTGCGGGTATGGGGGCGCGATAAAAGCGATCTGGAATCTTTCCCCACCGGGGTGAG
>JAMCQK010000181.1:0-329 GCA_023382135.1 Deinococcus sp. | reverse complement strand
TTTTTACGCAACAGCGCAATAGCTTGCCGGTCTTTTTCTACCAGCACTACACTGAACCCTTCACTGGCGGCCTCGAGGCCTACCGCTCCGCTCCCCGCATACAAATCCAGGAACTTACCTTTCTTGGGAAACCGCAGCCGTAAATAGTCAAATAACGCTTTGCGTAGCCGTACAGGGCTAGGCCGGGCCGAAGCCGGCACCGCCAAAGGGATCCCTTTGGCCTTCCCCCCTAATATTATTAGCTTCATCTCCCCTTCCTGGCCCCTCAGTTTCTTTCAGAGAACAGGCTACTCTATTAGTCCCAACACATCGTGCCTTGGGTAAAACCT
>JAMCQK010000203.1:2955-5399 GCA_023382135.1 Deinococcus sp. | reverse complement strand
CTCTTCCGATCTCTGGGTTCTTGCGGCAGGCTGAAGGAGAGCGGCCCATCACCCCGCGCCGGGTATCCCACCAGTTCCTGCAAGTCGAAGAGCGTCATGCCGGGGTGTTCGAAATCCCCCTCCAGCAGAGAACGAATCTTGGCGAAGGCCTGCTCCAAGCCTGCATCGGCCATAGCGAAAGTCTAGCACCGTGCTGCCCCCGGGACTATCCCCAGAACAAAAAGCCCCGCAAAAAGCGGGGCAGCTGAGCAAGAACTTGCTTAGGGCTTGGGAGTGCCAGGCTTGGTGGTGGGGTCTGGAGGAGTAATTTTACCAGCGGGCTGGTCCTTTTTCTCCTCGGTTTTGGGCGGCTCGAACGTCTTGAGCACCTCGGCCAGCTTGTTTTCTACCTTGGCCAGCTTGCGGAGCCCCGCCACCCACTCCTGGGCTACGCGGCTGCGTTTCTGTTGCAGGGCTTCTTGGCGGGCTTGCTCGGCCACATCGGCATAGTTCTTGATCTGCTCGGCGACCCGGTTGTTCACCACCAGCACCTGGAAGCCGCCGGTCTCGAGTTTCACCACCTCGCTCACTTCGCCCAGAGGGCCTTTGGGGAAGCCCCCCTTGGTCAGGAAGACCAGACGGTTGGGCACCGGAGGAAGAACGCCGGGGTTCACCACGCCGTAGTCGTTGAGCTCGCCGGCGAACTTCTTGACCAGGTCTTCAACCCTGCCACCCTTGAGGGCTTCCGCGCGGAAGGCCTTGGCCTTGGCCTCGTCTTTGAAGGTGCCACCGGTAACGCGGGCGCTAGCTTGCTCGGTGAAGCGGACCAAGTTGTCCTGGTAGTACTTCTTGGCTTCGGCTTCGTCGATCTTAACGTCTTTGGTATGCCACTGCTGAACAAAGCTTGCAATCAGATCCTTGGGTCCCACAAAGGACTGGCCGGACTTCTTGGCTTCGGCCAGCAGAATCTCACGATCGATCATCTGGTCCAACCTCTGCGGCATGAAGAACTGCACCGCCAGTTCACCCAGTCCTTGCTGCATCAGCTGGCCAAGCTGCTGGTTGGAAAGCACTGCTTGCGCCAGCTCGCCCAGCTTGATCTCGACATCCCCCACCTTGGCGACCACCGGGTTGTCGAGCTTGAGGCTGGAGTCTGCGGGAATCTTAACCTTGGCCTTGGCGCGGAGCTGTTCGATGTAAGCCTCGAGGGCGCCCTGCCCCTTGGCCTTCTTCGTGTCCTCCAGCACCCGGTCTTTAACCTCTTCAAAGCTGGACTCACCCGCCGGCAGGTATTTTTCCACCTTCACCAGGTAGAAGCGCCCACCGGCTTCCACCGGCTGGGTAATGCCACCGTTCTTTAACTTGAACGCGGCCGTAGCCACGGGATCAGGGAAGACAATGGCGGTCACCGGGGTGGGATCGCTCTTGCCCGCGGCGGCACCCAGCGCGCCCGACTGCTCCGCGCCCACCTTGGAGTTCTTTTTGGCCAGCTCGGCGAAGTCGGCGCCGGAGACGGCCTGGTTGTAGAGGTCTTGCGCTAACTTCTTGTCGTCCACCACAATCTGGCGGGCAACGATGCGTTCGTCGTTGCGGTACTCCTGTTGGTTCAGTTCGAAGAACGTCTTGAGTTCTTGGTCGCTAGGCTTTGCGCCGCCTTCCACCTGGTCAATGCGCTTCTGGATCTGAAGCTGTCCGCGCAGCTCGCTGCGGACCTGGGCGTCGGTGAGCCCCTGGCTCAAGAGGAAGTCGTTGTACGCCTTGCGGTCGGTGAGCCCAAGCCGCTCGCGGATCTGGTCCAACTGTTTGCGCACCTCGCTGCTGGTGACGCGCACCCGGCTAGAGTCCTGCAACAAGCTGTAGTAAAGGATGAGCCTTTCGGTAAGACCGGCCTCGGCCACGCCCTTGAGTACGCCTTCCGGGTTTGAGCCCAGGATGGGGTCGTTGGCGCGGATACGGGCAACGTCCACCTCGTAGACCGGTTTTCCGTTCACTATAATCTCGGTTTTGCCCTTGGTCTTCCCTTGCCCCTGGGGGGTAAAAAGAAGAATGGCACCCGCCGCAAACGCCAGGGCAAGAATGCCAAAGATGACCATTACCGCTTTTCTGCTAATTCTGAACACTTGACTGCCTCCTTAAGGCTCTGCTACCCTCGTCATGCTGCGCCCGTAGCTCAGTTGGATAGAGCGTTGGCCTCCGGAGCCAAAGGTCAGAGGTTCGAATCCTCTCGGGCGCGCCATGTTTTTCTAGTTCCAGAGAGCTCTGGCCTAGTCAAACCGCACGAGGCGGATTGTAGCACAAATACGGCTCTGCCACGCGCATGGGCTCAAGTTGCATGAGTGGAACCTGAGGACAAAAACCAAGAACGGTAAATGCTAATCACCAGATCGAAAAATTCCCAGGGCTGCTGCCTGAGGTGCCGCCCCAGCTTTTTTGTCTAAAGCGGGGGCTGGTTTTTTTGATTACAA
>JAMCQK010000203.1:0-2945 GCA_023382135.1 Deinococcus sp. | reverse complement strand
TTGTCGAAAGGCTTGAAAAGCCGCATTGTGTTCCTTGCTCCCTCTGGTCGGGTTAGTTTGACCGAAGAGTCAAACTAACCATGGAGATACTTAAAACCGGGCGCTTTGAGTATGCTGTGGCCCTATGCTCCCCCTGCTCCTAGCGCTTCTGCACACCACCAACGACCTATTTGGGGCTTTTCTGGCCCCGCTGCTGCCGCGACTGATGAACAAATTTGGCGCCGGGCTTGGAACAGTGGGCCTTTTGGTCTCGGTCTACTCGTTTACCTCCAGCCTCTCGCAGCCGCTGGCGGGGCTGGTGGCGGACCGTTATGACCGACGCCTGCTGGCGGCCTTGGGCCCGGTCTTGGTGGCGCTGGGGCTTGGTTCCATGGGGTATTTCAGCCATATTCCCAGCCTGGCTTTGGTGCTGGGCGTGGCGGGGGTGGGTTCGGCGCTGTTTCATGCTTCGGCGGCGGCCTTGGTGGGGCAGTACGCGCCGCAGGAACGCCGGGGGTTTTGGCTTAGCTTCTTTGGTTCGTCGGGGTATCTGGGTCTTTCGCTGGGGCCGATCGTCTCGCTTGGTGTGGTGGCAAAGGGGGGAGGCCTCGAGGCCCTGGCTTGGCTCATCCCTCTAGCCCTGGTCCCCGCATTCCTGCTGTTGCGCCTGGCCCCGCCCACGCATCTACAGACTCAGAACCGCTCCACTTTTACCGACCTCGCCCGCGTGTTTCGCGGCCAGGTAGCCAGGCTGTGGGCGGTTTCCACCTTGCGCAGCCTTGTCTTCATGAGCTTTTCCACCACCATTCCTTACTGGTACCACACCCGCGGCCTTTCCGACGCCCGCATGGCGTTAGCGCTCTCGGTCTACAGTTTTTCCGCCACCTTCGGCGCTTTTCTGGGGGGCACGCTCTCCGACCGCTATGGCCGCAGGAGCGTGCTGGTGGCAACCATGTTTCTTGCTATTCCCCTGTACATTCTTTTGCTGGTTGTTCCGCCGGAGAACTATGCCTACCTGGTTTTGCTTGCCTTCACCGGCGCGTTGATGAACGCGGGTATTCCGGTGGCGGTGGTGATGGCGCAAGAACACGAGCCTAAACAGATTGCCACCGTCTCCGGTCTGCTGATGGGCTTCACCTGGGGCTTTGCCGGACTCTTGTACGGTCCGGTGGGCTACCTGATTGAACGCTTTGGGGTCATCCAGGTCTTGGCTGTGCTGGGGCTACTCCTAATTCCGGCGCTCACCATCACCTTGTCAATCCGCGAGGCGGACCGTAACACGGTGTAACCGCCACGGGTCATACGCCCCATGCCCCAGGTGAGATAATTGGGGCATGGTCAAGCGCATACTGCTCGCCACCGATGGTTCGGAAGCCGCTGGAAGCGCGGAAACCTTGGCCGAGTGGATGGCCTACCAGCTGGGCGCGGTGCTGGAAGTGCTATACGTTTGCGACCAGCGCTGGGTGCGTTTTACCGAGCTGGTGGACGTGGGGGCGTTCTCGGTGCCGCTGCCGCGCTACCGCTCCGAAGTACAAGACGCCCTCAGTGCCAAGGGACGGGCGGTGCTCGAGCGCCTACAGACAAGCGCCACCGCGGCCTCGGTAGTCTTCGAGGGCCGCCTTGAGTCGGGAATTCCCGCGCCGGTCATTGGCCAGGCATCACGCAAAGCGGACCTGGTGGTAATGGGCAGGCATGGCGAGGTCCATCACGGCCAGACAGACGGGCTGGGGGCGACCGCCGAGAAAGTTGTGCGCAGCGCCGTGGTGCCGGTGATCATTGCCCCGCTCGATTACGTAAAACCCGATCACCTGCTGGTGGGTTACAACGGCTCGGAACCTTCGGTCCGCGCGCTGCATTTTGCCGGGCCTATCGCCGGCGCGCTGGGGCTCGAGGTGCGGGTGCTGGCCTGCCACGAGAACAGTACGCGCGCCGCTGAACTTGCCGCCGAGGGCATTGAGTACTTTGGGGCGTACGGCCTCGAGGCCCAGCCCCTACTCCTCTCGGGCGACCCCGCGCTGCAAATTACCCAGGCCCAGGAACCCACCTACCTGGTGGCGCTGGGCGCCTTCGGCGGCGGGCCGGTGCGCAGGCTGTTGCTCGGCTCCACCACCGACTATGTTCTGCGTTTTGCCGTTGGTCCGGTACTGGTGGTGCCCTAGCTTCGGAAAGGCTGGCAACCTTTGGTCCGGGGTGAAAGTATTCCTGGACGGGTGTAAACTGGACGAAACAAAGTAGTCCCATCCGTGCCACCCGCACAAGGAGGCAACCATGACCTCAACCGTTCGGCAGCTATTACAGGTAAAAGGAAGCGGAGTTTACAGCGTTTCGCCCGAGGCCACCGTGTACCAGGCGCTGGAAGAAATGTCCCAGCGCGACGTGGGCGCTCTTTTGGTGATTGATAAGGGCAAGCTGGTAGGTATTTTTTCCGAACGCGATTACGCCCGAAAGGTAATTTTGATGGGCCGCTTCTCCAAGGACACGCTCGTGAAGGACGTGATGACCGAAGAACTGATCTACGTCGGCCCCGAGGCCACCGTGGGAGACTGCATGGCGCTGATGACCGACAAACGCGTCCGCCACCTGCCGGTGATGGAAGAGGGCAAGCTTCTGGGCATCATCTCGATCGGCGACGTGGTCAAGTCCATCATGAAGGAACAAGAGCTATTTATTGCCGAGATGGAGCACTATATTACCGGCAGCCGCTGAACCAGCCCTGGTGCAGCGAAAACAGCCGGCTGAGTATTTTTATGGTGAGCTTGCCTCTTCGGTCAAACTAACCCGACCAGAGGGAGCAAGGAACACAATGCGGCTTTTCGAGCCTTTCGACAAACTTAGGCTGGGAATACTTAGTATTTTGCTTAGTTGATGTGCGCCGGGCGGAAGAGGGCACGGAGCGCCAGGCTGACCAACGAAAGAATCAAGGCGCCCACAAAAGCCCCGGCAAAACCTTTCACCCAAAGCAGCGT
>JAMCQK010000095.1 GCA_023382135.1 Deinococcus sp. | reverse complement strand
AATCTGCAAAACTTTTGGCAAGGTGAAGGCATTGGAGAGCGTTTCTCTCGAGGTACGCGATCAGGAATTTGCAGTGCTCCTTGGCCCCTCGGGCTGCGGCAAGACCACGCTTTTGCGGATAATTGCCGGCCTCGAGCATCTTGATTCTGGACGGGTTTTTATTGGTGAGCGTGAGGTAACCAGGCTTCCCCCGCGGGCCAGGGGCATCGCCATGGTCTTCCAGAATTACGCGGTCTTTCCCCACCTTACGGTCTTCGAGAACATCGCCTTCGGCCTGCGCATGAAGCGAGCTTCGCAGCAAGAGGTCAAGACCAAGGTGGAGCGGGCCGCAGCTCTCATGCATATCGAGAACCTGCTTTTGCGCTATCCTGCCCAGCTCTCCGGCGGCCAGCGCCAGCGGGTGGCGGTGGCCCGGGCGCTGGCGGTGGAGCCCGAGGTGCTTTTGATGGACGAGCCCCTGTCCAACCTGGACGCGCTCCTGCGCCTGGAGATGCGGGCCGAGCTAAAACGGCTTCTGCAGAAGACCTGCACCACCACGATTTACGTGACCCACGATCAGGTAGAAGCAATGAGCCTGGCCGACCGAATCGCGGTCATGAAAGCTGGCCGTATCGTGCAGTACGACATGCCCATGAAAATCTACCAAGAGCCCACCGATACCTTCGTGGGCGGCTTTATCGGCAACCCACCGATGAACTTCCTGCACCTCGTGGTGGAAGGAGGCCAGATCCGGCTGGGGCACCTGACCCTGCCCGCACCTGCGGGTTACGCGGGCCGCGAACTCTTGCTGGGCCTGCGCCCGGAGGACCTCGAGGTCCTCTCCCAGGAGGCCCCCGGCAGCTTCCCCGCGCAGGTTTTGGTGGTGGAGTCCCTGGGCCCCCATCTGCTCGTGACCTTGAACGCGGACGACCAGGGCCTCAAGGCCACCTTGCCGCCGAACTTCCCGGTGAAAGCAGGCCAGACCCTTTGGCTCAGACCCCGCCCGGAGCGCCTGCGCTGGATGAACCCAGAGAATGGCCGTGCCGTCCCTCAGGAGGCCTCCCGTTGAAAGCTATTCGCCAACAGGCTGCTGATATCCTGCGGGCCAACGATAGAGGCGGCTTCACCATCCCCGCCGCCGGCCTCTACCCCTACCAGTGGTTGTGGGACAGCTGTTTCTGCGCCCTGGGCTGGGCCACCTTCGATGAAAAACGCGCCTGGGAGGAGCTATCCTGGCTGTTTAAAGGTCAGTGGCCGGATGGGATGCTGGCCCATATCATTTTTCACCATCCTGACCCCAGCTATTTCCCCGGCCCAGAGGTCTGGGCCACCCACCACGACCCGCCTACTTCAGGCATCACCCAGCCGCCGGTGGTGGCCACGATTGTGCGGCAACTGCTGGAGCGGGCCTGCGACCGGACGCTAGCCCAAGACCATGCCCGGCAGCTTTACCCCAAGCTATTGGCTTTTCATCGCTGGCTGCATGGTGCCCGCGACCCGGAGCACACCGGCTTGGTGGCGGTGTTGCACCCCTGGGAGACCGGGATGGACAACAGCCCGGCTTGGGATACAACCCTTGAGCAGGTGCCCATTGTCCAGCTCCCGCCCTATCAGCGCAAAGACACCAGCCACGTGGCTGAAACCCAACGCCCACGGCCCAAGGACTACGACCGCTACCTCTCGCTGGTGGTGGGTTACCGCGAGCGTGGCTACGAACCAGAGGCCCTCTACCGCGAGACCTCTTTCAAGGTGGCCGACGTGGGCTTCTGTGCCCTCTTGCAGCGGGCCGACGAGGATTTGCTGGCCCTGGCCCAGATGTTTGGCGAACCTTCTGCCGAGATCGAAGGCTGGCTTGATCGAGGCCGGAAAGGCTTCCGCAAGCTCTGGGATGACCACAGCGGAATCTACCGTTCGCTGAACCTGAGCACCGGCGAATCCATCCCCGTCATCACCTCGGCCTCCTTTTTGCCCTTGTTTGCGGGTCTGCCCAGTGCGGAGGAGGCCCAGCGGCTGGTGGAGCACCTCGGACACTGGGGCGACGAGGTACGCTATCTGGTACCAAGCACCGACCCCGCTGACCCCCACTTCGAGCCCGAACGCTACTGGCGTGGCCCGGTCTGGGTGCAGGTCAACTGGCTAATCGCTCAAGGGCTGAAGCGCTACGGCTACGCCGCGCTGGCTGGCCGGCTTCGTGAGGATATCTTCGAACTCGTCGAGGGTTCCGGCTTTCACGAGTACTACCACCCGGTCACCGGCGAAGGGTTGGGGGGTAGAGCCTTTTCCTGGACGGCGGCCCTGCTGCTGGCCTGGCCAGGCGAGGGCTGAGTCATCCCAACGTCTTCGATAAGAAAATAGAACAGGGGAGACCCCACTTCGGCGGCCCTGACGGTTACCCATTCATCAGGCCACAATAACTTCCGAACCCAGCCTACTTGAGCTTGTGGCCGTGGACCGGGTAGCAAGCTCGTGGGGTGTCAGATAACCTAGGCTGTCGTAGGGTTTAGCGGTGTTATAGTCCCGCCGCCAAGCTTCAACGACCGGCCGGGCCTGCTCGATATTTTCGATATTCGTGAATCAGTGTGCGTTTAGGCATTCATTGCGCGACCTCCAGTTGGAACTCTCTATCAGAGCGTTCTCCGCCTCCCCGGCCGGATGAAGCTGCTCAACACAATCACCTTTGGGAGCGGCCCGCTCGGGTATCAACTGGTCCGGGTCTTTAACTTCCTTGGCGCTTGATAAAGACGCAGCCACTAGGCTCGCCAGGCATTTACGGGTGGAGTCATCCACCACGTTTAGCACCCTGATTCTCCTGCCATCCGAAAGCTGGTCGCCCATGAAGACCAGACTCCACTTGGCCCAGATGAAACATGCGTACCAGCAGGGTGCCGAGAGGTTCGCCGGTGCGCTTTGTTCGGCTGATCTGACCGTATAAACCCTTTTGCAACAGGGCCTCACCCGGTTTCCGCGTGGTTTGCATCGGCACGGGACCGATCACACCCTTAGCCTAGAAGCCCTTGTCACGGTGTGTGAAGTATGATTGTTTTGCTATGGCAACAAGCGGTGAAAAGGCCCCGCATTTCGCCTTGCCCGACCAGGAGGGCAAGGTGCATAAACTTTCGGATTATCAAGGCGGATGGCTGGTGCTCTACTTTTATCCCAAGGACGACACACCTGGCTGCACCAAGGAGGCGTGCAGTTTCCGCGACGAGCAGGCCACCCTAAAAAAGCTCGGTGCGGTAGTGCTGGGGGTTTCCGCCGACGATACCAAGAGCCACGCCAAGTTTGCCGAGAAGTTCAACCTCAACTTCCCGCTGCTTGCGGACCCTAGTGCAGAGATGATTAAGTCCTACGGCGCTTGGGGAAAGAAGAACCTGTACGGAAAGGAATACGAGGGAGTTTTGCGCCAGACCTTCATCGTTGACCCCAAGGGCAATGTTGCCAGGGTATGGGAGAAAGTAAAGCCGGAAGACCATGCCCTCGATGTCGCCGAAGCACTCCGGGAATTGCAAAAAGCTTGAAAGCCTTTATTTCGATGAGGGCACACGCTGAACATTTTTTATGAACGACCTCGAGGCCTACAAACAAGCGGCAGCAAAAGCGGCGGTAAGCTACGTGCGCTCGGGAATGATTTTGGGCCTGGGTACCGGCTCAACCGCCAGGTACGTGATTGAAGAAATCGGCCGGATGCTGCGCTTGGGCGAACTCCAAAACCTGGCCGCGGTGCCTACTTCCGAAGGCACCGCCAAGCTGGCGCGCGAGAACGGAATTATCCTTACCGAGCTCCCCGAGACCGGGGTGGACCTGGCCATTGATGGCGCCGACGAGATTGGCCCCGGCCTTGTGCTCATCAAAGGTTTGGGCGGAGCACTCCTGCGCGAGAAAATTGTGGAGTCGAACGCGCGCCAATTTATTGTGGTGGCCGACTACAGCAAGCGGGTTCCGGTTTTGGGGCGCGGCCCGGTGCCGGTTGAGCTGGTTCCTTTTGGCTACAAGGCAACCATTCAGCAGATCGCCAGGCTGGGGGGCAGAACTGTGTTGCGCATGAACGGCGCGACGCCTTTCCAAAGTGATAACGGGAACCCCAACGCCGATGTTTTTTTTGGCCCCATTGCCGACCCGGAAGGCCTCGAGACCGCCCTTCGCGCCATTCCCGGCGTGATTGAATCCGGCTTGTTTCTGGGTATGGCCACCAAGGCTCTGGTGGCGGGGCCAGAAGGCTTGCAGGAGCTAGGTCCTGGGTAAGGCGTGCTTGGCCAGTTGCATGCCGGCCTCGAGGGCTTTCAGATTAATTTCCACTGTTTCTTTTTTGACCCTTGCCCGCACCGCTTTATCGAGGCTCTCCTTGCTTACCGCCCGGGAGAGAGCTACCAGCGCTCCCAGGGCTACCAGGTTGGCGCTGATGAGGCTACCCAGCTCCTGCGCAGTCCGCACGATGGGTAGCAGCAGGGCATCTTTGACCTCTACCTCGTCTTTCACCCGCTCCTCTACCACCCGGATGCCCCCCAGGGCCAGCTTGAGCCCGTGCTGCTTGTAGGCGTCAGTAGAAAGGCATAGCAGAAAATCTGGCAGAACCGCCTCGGGGAAGGCAATGGGAAGCGTAGAGAGAACAACCTCGGACTTGCTGGCTCCCAGCCTTGCCTCGGGGCCGTAACTCTGGGTGTGCACCACCTGCAAGCCGTCGTACATCCCGGCTTCGGCCAGCACCACCCCGGCCAGGATGATCCCCTGGCCGCCCCGGCCTGAGAGCCGCACCTGCAAGGGATCTTTAGGCATCATTTTTTCTCTCCTGAGCGCCCGGCGAACCAAGCGTACCGCTCCGTGAACTCGGGGCGCACTTCCTTGCGGAACACTCCAATCGAGAGCTTCCCTACCATCTCCTCGCGGCTTGGTTGGGGCAGGGGAGCGGTGTGGTCTTTTTCGTAGTCGAGCATCTGGGGGGCGTCACCCAGCGCGTTCATTCTGCCGTAGTAGGTAGGACACTGGGTCAGGATCTCAACCACCGCGAAGCCCGGGTGCTGGATAGCTTCGGCGATCATGCGCGGCATTTCGTCAAAGTCGAAGGTGGTGGTTCTGGCAACGTAAGTTGCGCCCGCCGCCATCGCGAGTTCAACCACGTCAAAAGGCGGCTCGATTGAGCCCACCAGGTTGGTGGTGGAGCGGAAGCCTTCGGGCGTGGTGGGGGCCTGCTGCCCGCCAGTCATGCCATAGGTGCCGTTGTTGTAGATAATCACCGCCAGGTCAATGTTGCGCCTGGCCGCGTGCAGGAAGTGGTTTCCGCCGATAGCCAACCCGTCGCCGTCACCGGTAGTCACAATCACCTTTAGCGCGGGGTTCGCCATTTTGATGCCGGTAGCAAAGGCCAAAGCGCGTCCGTGGGTGGTATGCATGCCGTTTAGGTTCAGGTAAAAAGGTGTTCGGCTGGAACAG